>JBJMGC010000039.1:0-54881 GCA_045808105.1 Acidobacteriaceae bacterium
AGAACAAACACAATCTCTACCGGCGTCTTTGGGGTAAGTCCGTTCACGGGGCGGAAAGAATCGATCGGTCGGACACGATCATCATCCAGCACCGTAAAGTCTGGCTGCTCGAGGCTGCTGACCGCATGGCCCACCGGGTCCATCACCGTAACATCAAGGTGAATGCGGCGATTAGCCTTGATCGTCTGCCTTACGACTTCGGGGGTGCGATGCACCAAACCGGGCATGCGCGGAGCGTCTGAAGGAGTGGTCGAGACAGGGGCTGAACTCGTCGTTAGGGAAGACGGCGCAGAGGAAGCCAGAGAAGCAGGTGTATGCGTCGACGCACTGGCAGGACCCTCCGCAGGATGTGGAGTGGGTGCGGTGTCGGTCTTCGCCGCATTCATAGCGGTACCCGCGGTCGTGCCGAAGATCGTGTCCGTTGAGTAGTAGCCTCTGCGATACGCCAGCGTGTTGCTGCCGTTGCGCATCTTCACCTCGATGCGCCGGAAGCTGCCATCTGCCTGGCTATTGGTGGGCGCATAGCTCAGCGTGTAGTACTGCGAGCCGTCGCGGATAGCGCGCGCCATCATGCGGCTGAGATCGTTGCTGGTCGGTAGCATCACGCCGCCAGTCTCAGAGGCCAACGCGCTCATCGCGGCAAAATTTGCAGCATGCGCACCGTCCTCCCGCCTCATCTCGTTGGACACCGCCCCAAACTGATAGTTATCGCCCATGCTCTGCGTGCTGACGGCCACTCCTGACGTGGACTGCGGCAATGCATCCCGCGCCGTCCCATAGTGATCGCTCGCGTCGCCCGTGGTCTGCACCGCCACGCCCTGTGCGCTCACCGGATAAATCGCCACTCGTGCCAACGCCAGCAGGTTGATCGTGTCTTTGATCTGCCGATTCTGCTCAGTTGTCGCCAGCCAACCCTGCACTCCCGGTTCTTGAAAAACTGAGAGAGGGAACTCGCCAGAGAACCAGATCAGGCTTTTCCGTCCCGGCGTCTTCGTCAGAGAGCGCGCCAGCCGGTCGAGCGCTGCCAAAGTCATCGCAATGCGGAGATCGCTCTGGTATGCCTTGTGAATCGCCTGCGCATTCCTAACCATGTCGATACTGTCGCGCGGCTGGTCCATGGACCTCAGAATCTCAATGCGTTCTCTGTCTTCGGCGTCGTCCTGGGGCATATTGGACGCCGACCTGCTTTCGGACCACGCCCCGGTTTTCTTGTCATTGACCGCTGTCAACAGCATTGCGCGATCAGTCGTAAATCCCTGCACCATCCGCAGCGTCTGTCCCAGCGAGAAGACCGCCAGCGAGCTCCCGAGTGGCATCTTCTTCAGAAAACTCCCCACCTGCTCGCGGACATAGCTCATGTCTTCCTTGGAAGTATTCAACGAGTCGATCAGCAGGACGTCGGTCGCGGCATCCTGCGTATCCAGCCTTGCGGGATGCGCCTCAAAGAAGTTTGCTGTCTGAGGGGCGCCATTCTCCGTGATCACAAAGTCTTCCTTGTGAAGGCCCTTCACCGGCTCGCCGTGGCTGTCGAGGACCACGATGTCGACAGCGACGGCGCGCGTCTCCGCCTTGAAGGTGGCGGCGGGTGCCTGACCCTCAGCGGGAACAGTCTGAGCATGGAACGGGAATGGGCAGGAAAGAAGTGCGAATGAAACGAGACCCCAACGAAGGTGCACCGAGCGTACCCCAACGCTAGAGACTAAGCTCGGTGCGCAAAAGTCTCAATCTTTCTTTGCACCTTCGGTTACAAATGGACTCAGTAGATATGGAAGTTGACTTCGATGGTGATTTCGACGGGGACCGGTTTGCCCTGGTACATCGAAGGTTTGAACTTGTATTGGCGCACAGCTTCGACTGCTTTCTCGTCCAGCCCCATACCCAGCTTGCGCACCACGCGGATGCGCTGCGGCAGCCCGTGCGCGTCCACGATCAAGCTCACCACCGACACGCCCTGATACTTCGCTCGCCGCGCTTCATCCGAGAACTCCGCATCGACCGAGTAGATCAACACCGGCGGCGACACGCCGCCACCCACGTGATACAGCCCGCCACCGTAGCCGCCGCCCTCGCCCGGCCCATAGCCTGCGCCCGAGCCTGACCCGATCCCGCCGCCATCGCCCGAGCCCAGACCCGCACCCGATCCCGTCCCGTTCGACAACGGCCCGGTGATGTTCGTCCGCGGATCGCCCAGGTTGGGCAGATTGTTATTCGGCAGCGCAATGTTTGGCGGCATCTTGATGGTCGGCTCCACCGCCAGCTTGGGATGCTCATTCACCGCCAGCATCGGAGGCGTGATCGGCGTCTCCGCAAACTTGGGCAGCTTGCCCTTGGGCGCCTGCACCAGCTCGTGCGCGCCACCACCGCCGCCGCCACCCATCGCCGGACCCTTGGGCGCAATCGGACGGAAGGGCGTGATGTCGATAGCCGCCATCTGCGGCTTGGGAGGCACCGGCTTGGGATGCATCCGCGCCTCGATAATGAGGAAGATGATCAGCCCGATGATCGCAACGTGCGCGCCTATCGACAGCGATGACGATAACGGGCTGCGCTTCACCCGGAACGGATCCGGCACCGCCACCGGATGCGACGTCAGCACCAGCGGCGGCAACTTCTCCTGCACAAATAATCCACGCAAATTCCCCAGCCACGTCCGCCATACCGGCTCATCCACCATCGGATTGAACAAGTGCGGCTCGAATACGGCGGGCCGCGTCACGGCCGGAGTGTGCATGCGTGCTTCTACAGCAGGAGCCAGTGAGGCCGGCGCTGCTTCCCGCCGCAGCGCATTGCGAAGCTGGTCTTCCAGCTCTTCCACTTCATTCGGATTGGGTATGAGTCGCGACATACGATAGCTTCAACCTCTCAGTTGCGCAGGCGCTGGGCCTTCGCACGTAGCACCTTCAGGGCCCGCTGCAGGTGACTCTTTACCGTGCTCACCGGCATTGCCATCACTGCGGCAATCTCCTCCGGGCCCATGCCTTCCTGATAGCGCAGCGCAATGATGGTGCGCGGCACGATCGGCAGTTTCGCCACCATCTGCTGCAATCGCTGGGTCAGCCACGGATCACCGCCATGCGACACCGCCCTTGGCTCGGCAACACCAGGCTCCGCAAAGCTGACCGCCGCGTAATCTTGCGGACGACGCAGCCTGCGGCGCGCCTGGTCGATCGAGCGATGCACCGTCACTCGCCGCAGCCAATGAACCACATGCTCTTCAGATGCAAGCGACGGCAGTTGCTCATACAGCTCGAAAAAAACATCCTGCGCCACCTCCTCCGCCAGCGAGGGGTCCCGTACGATGCGCTGCGCAATGCTGAACACCATCGACTGGTGCTCGCGCATCAGCTCGCGAAAGCTTTCGAGCGCTGTCTGCAGGTGGCCACCTGGAACCCGACGAGCGTGCCGGAGTTGAATAACAACCTTCACTCTGCTATACGCATTGGCGACAAAAGAGCATGCAGCCTTTCTCGCAGACCGGCGAATATCACTTGAGATGCTCCGCCAGGAATTTCGCCATCGCTTGATTCGCTTCGGCCGATTCCGGCAGCTCAGGGTTATACCAGAACGCATGGGGCAGCCCATCGAAGACCATCAGGCGGGCATCGTCGCCAGCCCGCAGAAACGCGCGGTGCAGGTCCGTCGTCCCGCTCAGCAGCAGGTCACGCCCGCTGGTCACAAACAGCGTCGGAGGCAGCCCCTTCAGGTCGGCATAGATCGGCGAAAGTACCGGGTCTTTCCTATCCGTGCTCCCCACATAAGGGGACAGCTCCCGCTCGCCATTCGGCGTGGCCAGGTATCCGCTGAATCCACGTAATCCATAAAGATGGGTTGAATCGCCGGGCCGGGCAAAATCCCCGAACCCACTGAAGATGCCCAGAGCCGCCGGTTCCGGAAGGGACAACTGCTTCAACCGGACAGCCACCTCACCGGTCAAAATCGCCCCAGCCGACGTGCCGTAAATCGCGATCTGTTCCGGTTTGTGTGTCTTCAGCAGCTCGCGATAGACCACCACCGCATCGTCCACCGCCGCCGGAAACGGATGCTCCGGCGCGAGCCGATACAGCGCCGCCACTACCGGCACCTGTGCGTAATACGCAATCGGAATTGTCTCGGTATAGCTGCCCGAATCCGAATCGAAGCCGCCGCCATGCAGGTCCAGCAGCACCTTGTCCGCATTGGCTGGCGGCACCGTCACGGGCGTGACCCGCCGCACCGGCACGCCTGCCATAGTTTCATTAGCAATCGTCACCGGGCACAGCTTCTGCCACTGCTTCTCCGCGCCGGCGGTGTATGCATCCGTCATCGCACGCCGTTTCTCGAGCGGGATGGGGATGTTCGCGTCGGTCTCCGGACGCCGTAGCGTCGCCTGAGCTTCAGGGCTCAACGACTGCGGCACGGGCACAATCCGGCCCACGTGCGCCGTCCCGTCGGGTTCGATGTAACTTGAATTGTGTGCGACCGCCGTGGCCGCTGTGGTTGCTGCAGGTGCCGCAGTGGTCTGCGCCCAGGCCGTCCATGCGCACCCCGCGCTGAGCGCGCACGCGACCAGCGTGAGGCGCTTTTGCCGGCAAAGCATCTTCAATGCGTCCGTCCTCCGGAGTTGGCCATCCCGGACAATGTACTCCTGCGGGCCGGAGCGGACAGAACTTAACCCGGATACGGCTGCAGAGACGCATCCAGATAACGATCAGGTCAGCGCCGGGGATGGGTGGATTGTCCGCAGCCGCTCGGCAAACCGCTTCCGCAATTCGAGCCGCGCGCGGTGCCGCCGCGACTTTACCGTTGCTACCGGCCGGTTCATCTGGGCGGCAATCTCCTCGAGCGAGTGCTCGTCGAAGAACTGCATTCGTAGCACGGACCTAAGGGATTCCGGCAAGGACCGGAGCGCTGCATGCACCACCCTATTCCGCTCGATCACCAGCAGGCGCTGCTCCTGCGAAAGCGGCCGTCGTGTCCAGCTACTGCCGGATTCCAGTGTTGCCGCAAGTGTCGTGCTCTCCATCTCCTCCAGCCGCATGCGTGCCCTCTTCCGCTGCAACTGGAAGACCTCGTTCATCAGCACCCGGGTGATCCATGTCGCAAACCGCGACTCGCCGCGGAAGCTTGCCAGTCCCTGCCATGCCTTCAGCATCGTTTGCTGCACTGCATCTTCGGCATCCTGCGCTGTCAACCGGTACTGCAGCGCCAGCATCAGGAGGCGCTTCTGGTGGCGCGTGAACAATTCGGAAAAGGCGTTCTCATTGCCGGTGCGCGCCGCATTTACAAGTTGCTCGTCAGTAAGAAGCATGGAATGGAATCCCCTCAGTGCATCGCCGCTCCGCCGCTCGACTTCCTCATGATGAAGGGAAGCGGAACCATGCAGAGCGCGGCAATGGCGAAGAAGCGAATGATATCGATGTAGGACAGCATGGCTGCCTGCTGCTGAAGCTGCTGGTAAAGCCGCAACATTGCGGCACTGTTTGCTCCGGCAGCCGAGAGGCCGCCTGTCACCAGGTGGTGCCTCATCTGCGTTGTCGCCTGCAGATATGGCGCGGCTCCTCCGGTGAGGTGCGCGCCCAGGTAGGACTGATGACGCTGCGCCTGGCGCGCCAGCAGCGTCGCTACGAGCGCGGTTCCCACCGATCCGCCCATGTTGCGCGCCAGGTTAGTCAGTCCGGAGACATCGTTGTTCCCCTCCATCGGCACACCGACATACGACAGTGTCTGGATGGGAATGAACATGAAGCCAAGCCCCGTCGCCTGAAAGAAGCGCAGCCACGCGGCATAACTCAGACTCATCGTGAGATGAATGGTCGTCATGTGGAAGAGCGCAAGTGAGGTGATGCCGAAGCCGAAGGCCAGCAGATAGCGCGCATCCACCTTCGCAATCAGGATGCCCACGATGGGCATGCAGATGAGAGTTGCGATGCCGCCCAGCGATAGCGTCTTCCCCGCATTTGTTGCCGTGTATCCCATCAACGTCTGCAGCATCTGCGGGATCAAAATTGTTGTCCCGTAGAGCGCAATGCCAAGGATGAACATCATGAGGAACGACAGCGCAAATGTGCGGCTGCGAAAGAGCCGCAGCTCGATCACCGGTTTGTGGCCCTTACGGATCTGCCACATCTCCCACAAAATCAGCGCCGCGATACTGACGATGCAGATGACGGTGAAAGTTGTAATGAAGTGCGACCCGAACCAGTCATCCTCCTGTCCCTTGTCCAGCACCACTTCCAGGCAGCCAAAGCCCAAGGCTGTAAGCAGGAAGCCGGTATAGTCGATCTTGATCAGGCCGGCGCGCGCCTTCTTGACTGCCTCCACCAGGTGTGGCGGATCCTCCACCACGCGATTCGTCAGATACATCGAGATCAGCGCTACCGGCACGTTGATGAAAAAGATCCATCGCCATTGGTAGTTGTCAGTGATCCAACCGCCTACCAACGGTCCAATGGCCGGCGCCGTCACCACCGCGAGTCCGTAAAGCGCGAAGGCCTGCCCACGCTTCTTCGGCTCAAACGTATCTGCCAGGATGGCCTGTTCCGACGTCGCGAGGCCGCCGCCACCTAGTCCCTGCAGCACGCGGAAGAACAGTAACATCCCCAGTGACGGCGCGAGGCCGCACAGGAGCGAGCTCACGCCGAATATCGCCACGCAACTCATGTAGAAGCGCTTGCGTCCGATCAGTGTCGCCAGATAGCCGCTGATAGGCAGGATGACCGCGTTCGCCACCAGGTAGGAGCTGATCACCCATGTGGCCTCGCTCTGGCTCGCCGCCAGCGATCCCGCGATATGCGGCAGCGATACGTTGGCGATGGATGTGTCCAGCACCTCCATGAAGGTTGCCAGTGTTACCGTCAACGCAATTGCCCAGGGATTGTGCCGGGGCTTCCATATGGACTGTTGGGCCGGGTTGATCGCTGTCGCTGCCATATCGAGAAAATAGTACCATATGGTACATTTATGTAAATGCCATGAACCTGCGGTTCGTCACATTCGCTATGCTTACCTCATGAACGCGAGAACGCCGGGCCAGGCAACCCGCCAGCCTGCGGCACGAAAGCGGAAATCTCTCCGCGGCCGCCCGCCTGCGCACGAAGTCGCCACTCGCGCCGAGAGGCTCCTCGACGTCGCGACGGAAGTCTTTCTGGAACAGGGTTTCAAAGGTGCCAGCATGAGCGAGATCGCCCAGCGGGCCGGCGCATCCAAGCAAACGCTCTACGCGCGTTATCCCAGCAAGGCGGCGCTCTTCGCAGCACTCGTCGAGCGCAAGGCCTCGCATCTCTTTGAAGCGATCGGCCCGCTGGGCGAAGGCCGCACCTTGCGCGAAACTCTCATCCACTGCGGCTCAGAGATGCTCGATCTCATCTTGTCCAAGGATGCTCGCGGCGTTCATCGAGTCGTAATCGCGGAGTGCAATGAATTTCCCGAGCTAGGCGAACTCTTCTGGGACCGCGGCCCCGGCAGAACGCGTGCCATGCTGGCCAACTATCTCCGCGCGCAGCAAAAACTCGGCAACATCCAATGTGGCGATCCGGAGCAGGCCGTCGAAGTCTTCCTTGGGCTCTTGGTCAGCGGAGCCAGCCTGCGCGCTTGGCTCGGCTTGCCGCCGTTATTCGCCCGGCTGCCGGCGCAACGCAAGGCATGGGTCCACTTCGCTGTCGATACGTTCTTGTCGGCGATGGAAGCAAACGCCCGCCACTGAAGCTTTCGTGATCGGCTTCAGGGCTACCGTGTGCGATTGAGTGGACTCCAAGACCAGAAGAACATTGCAGGCGGGCCTGTAAGCCGAATTTTGTCGAAGACGGCCATTCCTCTAGACGCGGCATTGCTGCCAACGTTCATCAGCGACCTACCCGGAGGTTTCCGCTCCATCGGCGAACCGGTGAAGGGCCCACGTGGGCGCGCCGGGCCGGCACGCGACTGCAGGCAATTGGGCCAGCCTGCGGTCTCCCTCCCTATTTGGTCTTGCTCCGTGTGGGGTTTACCCTGCCTCCACGCTTTACAGCGGGAGCGGTGCGCTCTTACCGCACCTTTTCACCCTTACCGTCGTGCTTGCGCGCGATGGCGGTATGTTCTCTGTGGCACTAGCCGTCTCTGCGCCTTGACGCGCAGATCCCGGACGTTATCCGGCACACTGCCCTGCGGAGTTCGGACTTTCCTCCCCCGGCTGTATAACAGCCGGCAGCGGCCGTCCAGCCCGCCTGCATGGATTATTTTAGAACGGAACGCAGCGGCGCGCTCCCAGCCAGGCATTTCTCCAGGTCTCTATGCAACGTCTGATCTTCACGAGTGCGATCACGTGCGCCAGCCGCACTCTCATCCTGCGAGATCGTCTCTGTGGCCGGCCGAAGAAGACTGTTCATGGGACTGAGCTAAGCACCGTGTAGCATCGCATTCCGAGTGGGGCGAATGTTCTCGACGGGTTGCTCGTCGAACCTGTTGCACCGCCGGCAAAGGCCTGTGTGCTCATCTGTCACGGATTGGGGAGACAGTGGGGCATTGGCTCGGGGTGCAGGGGCTTCTCGCTCAGAATCGTGTCGCTTCCCTTGTCTTCAACTATTCCGGATACGGGCGAAGTACGGGACGGATCGACGCAGATCAGTGTGAGCGCGATGCCGTGGCGGCCTTCAACTTTTTGCAAGGGCGCATGCCATCACAACCGGTATCGCTTCTGGGATTTTCGCTGGGAAGCGGCGTTGCTGCGGCAATTGCAACAAGAGTTGCAGTGCATTATCTGGTTCTATGCGCCGCATTCACGTCGCTCCGCAAGGCCGCTTGCTGTGTCGGCCTGCCCTATTCGGTGGCTCGTCTGCTGCCTGCCATTTGGAATACCGAAGAGACGCTGCGAACGTGTGCGGCACCGGTTCTTATCGTGCACGGCGAGAAAGACTGCCTGTTTCCCGCTACGATGGCGCGCGATCTGGCAAGCGCTTGTACCGGACCAAGTGAGCTGATCCTGGTGCCGCAACTCTCGCACAATGCTCCGATATTCAACCCGGAGTCTTCCTACTGGTCGTTGATTGCGCAGCGGTTGATGGCTGGAGCGCCCTAGTATGTTGATTGCTAATCGGCTTCCGGCTTTGCTCCGGGCCTCATGGTCGCAGACGTGGAACCATTTGCGGCAGTTGTTCGAGAAACCCGGCGCAGTTTTTCGCTAGTCTCCCGTGGGAATGATTCCGGCATTCTCCACCATCAGGATCACGGTCCTTTGCGGAGCGCGGGTGCGATGCACAATTCCTTTGGGCACGACGAACCCCTGTCCGGGAGCGAGCTCGACGATGCGGTCCTCGAGGTCGATGAGCAGCTTTCCTTCGACTACGTAAAAGAACTCGTCGTCGTCATCGTGCTTGTGCCAGTGGTATTCGCCTTCGACAACGCCCACGCGCACGATCGACTCGTTGACTTTGCACAGCGTCTGGTTGAACCACTTGTATTCGCAGCCGTCGGCCAATGCTTTTACGTCGATCAGCTCAAGTGGCCGGTGCAGGATGTTGAGGCGTGTTTCGTATGGATAGGGAGAGGCGGAATCAGCCATAGGGGCCACCGGAGATGAATGCGATTGTCGGCAACTCTGTATTCAGCTTAGCTTCGGAAAGTGCTTCCGAACATTGCGATCTGGCCGGTTTGACGTGCGTCGTGATCGCAGACGTGGAATCACTTGCAGCAGTGTCCGTTCCGCCTCTCCGGGTCATGGGTTTTCCGGCTACCGTATAGCGCTTGCCAGCTGCGGCTCGCGGAGCCAGTCGTAGAGCGGGAATGTGTCTGCCAACTCGCGGACCTGTCCACGGATGCGGGCGAGGGCGGCTTCGTCGGTGCGCTTGTCGAGGGCTTCGGTGATCCAGCGCGCGATGGTGCGCATCTCCTGATTGCCCATGCCCCGGGTGGTGAGCGCGGGCGTGCCGATGCGGATGCCGCTGGGCTTCATGGGCGGGTTGGTGTCGAAAGGGATGGCGTTCTTGTTCACCGTGATGCCGGCGGCGTGGAGTGCGGTCTCAGCCTCGCTGCCGAACATGCCCTTGGCGAAGACATCGATGAGCATGAGGTGAGTGTCCGTGCCGCCTGAGATGACGCGGAAGCCGTGGCCGGCGAGCTCTTCTGCAAGCACCTTTGCGTTGCTGACGATCTGCGCGGCGTAGTCGCGGAAGCCGGGCTCGAGTGCTTCACCGAAGGCCACAGCCTTGGCCGCCATAACATGCACAAGCGGGCCGCCCTGCTGTCCCGGGAAAACGGACTTGTCCACGCCAGCGGCGTACTGCTGCTGACAGAGGATCATGCCAGCACGGGGGCCGCGCAGGGTTTTGTGCGTGGTAGTGGTGACGATTTGAGCGTGCGGCACAGGCGAGGGATGCGCACCGCCCGCGACCAAGCCGGCAAAATGCGCCATGTCGATGAGCAGGAGGGCGCCGACTTCATCGGCGATGGCGCGCATACGCGGGAAATCGAATGTTCTGGGATAGGCGCTGCCACCGCCGATGATGAGCTTGGGCTTTTCCCGGCGTGCGATTTCGGCGAGCTCGTCGTAGTCGATGACCTCGGTGTCCTTGCGCACGCCGTAGGAGGCGACGCGGTAGAGCTTGCCCGAGAAGTTGAGCTTGTGGCCGTGCGTGAGGTGGCCGCCATGGGCGAGATCGAGGCCGAGAATGGTGTCGCCCGGCTGAAGGACGGACATGTAGGCGGCGGCATTGGCCTGCGAGCCGGAGTGGGGCTGCACGTTGGCGTGCTCGGCGCCGAAGATTTGCTTAGCGCGGTCGCGTGCCAGATTCTCGACCACGTCAGCGAATTCGCAACCGCCGTAGTAGCGTTTGCCGGGATAGCCCTCCGCGTACTTGTTGGTGAAGACTGATCCCGCGGCCTCAAGCACAGCACGGCTGACGAAGTTCTCGGAGGCGATCATCTCAAGGCCCTCATGCTGGCGGGCGACTTCGTTGGCGATGGCCTGGGCGACGGCGGGGTCGGCCTGCGGAAGCGTGCGGGACTGGATGCCGGATGGGACGGACGTGGTCTGGCTGGGCATATGGGGATTTTAGAGCTTCCAGCCCCTAGCTCCTAGCCTTTGGATTTTCGGACGGCGTGACGACGCGCCACGTCCCAGGACCAGGCGTGGGCGCCTGCTCTTACCGGGCGAAGAGGTCTGTCTCCGGTTGTGCGGAGGAGGATCGATCTTCGGCGGCCGTGCGCCTTCCTGAGGTGGACAATTCCTTGAAGGCGCGATGGACGAAGGATCCGAGAAACCAGCCGTCCATGAACTTGTAGGGAGTTTCACCGGTGGTGTAGTGCCCGCAAGGGAGCACGCGCGATTCGAAGTGGACGCCGTAACGGCGGAAGTTTTCCAGGACCTCGAGCGAATAGCGCTTGAGGAACGTCAGGTCGTATGTCGCATGCACGACCAGCGTCCTGCGAGAAGGGGCAGCGAACTCATTCATGAACGAGACTGGGCTGATGCAGGCCCAAATGTCTTTCAACTGCTGCTGACTCATAAAGGGCTCGAATGCGGCGCGGATGTGACGCGTGCTCTGGCCAGTCCATACCACATCGCCGAAGGACATGGAGGCATGATTGAAGGCGCAGACCTGGAGGCGCGGATCCATGGCGGCGGCGATGAAGGCGTAACAGGAGCCGAGACTGGTGCCGAGGATGCCGAACTGCTCGTAGCCCTGCAGTTCGAGCCAGTCGAGGCACGAGCGAATATCAACAACAGCCTGGCGGCAGGCCGCGATGGTGCGGCCGAGGTTGGAGCTGACGGCGTAGTCGGAGCGCTCGAGTTCGGCGGGACGGCGAATGTCGTGGTACGGCTTCGAAAGGCGCAGCGCAGAGATGCTGAAGCGATTGAATAGCGCACAGAGCGCGTTGTGACTGAAGGCGTCGGCATTCCACTGCGGCATGACGATGATGGCCTGCTTTGGCTTGCCGGCCTGTTTTTCTGGCGGCGCGGGATACCAGCGCGCGTTGACGAGATCGTTCTCCGGGTACGGCGTGCGCACCGGCGAGGTGAAGCGCAGGAAATGCGCCTTTTTCCCGCGCCCTAGAGCGGCGGCGGCGCGGAGCTGCGCATCGCGACGCAACGTCTCCGGTCGGACATTGGTGGGAAACAGCAGCGGATGACGCTCTTCCAGGCGGAAGTCTGCGGGTCGCGTGTAGCCATAGAAAGCTTCGCGATTGTGCAGGATGGCATTATTGATTGCGAGCAGCTGGGCTTCTGCATCCTGCGGGCTGCGATCCATTGTCGCTTCGGGCATCAAGCCGCGCGGCCGAGCAAAATCTTCGAGCCAGTCGAAGCCCCACTCGAGCGGACGCACGATCCGATTGGTGTCACGCGTGGTGAGCGCGGTCTCCCATCGGAACATCCAACGTGCGTAGCGCTCTCTGAGCATTACGTTTATCGTAACGGATGGAGAGGCAGATCGGTGGCAGCGCCGCCGATATCGTTCCCACCCACTGCAAACGATGATTTAGCGATCTTTTCGTCGCTACGGGTTCAACTTTTCAGCCTGTGATCTCGTCTGCGTATGCAGAAGCTTTTATAGGCATCTGCCCGTACTGTCAATTCTATTATTAAGGGTTTCTTCAGGAATCGGATGAATCGTCTGTCCCGCTTGCTTTGCGTTTCTCTTTTCTTGCTCGGTATTTTCGCTGTTCCACGGCTGCGTGCACAAAATACGGGATCTCTGCATGGCCAGGTGACAGATCCGAGCGGGGCGATCGTGCCGGGCGCGAGCGTGCAATTGTCCGGCGGCGGTAAGAACTTTTCCGCTACGTCCGGCGGCAATGGAAGCTACTCGTTCGGAACGCTGGCTCCGGGCAATTACACCCTGGATGTGAATGTTGTGGGGTTTACGCCCTTTTCCGAATCGAACGTATCGATTGTGGGCGGCACCTCACGCATGCTGAACATCCTGCTGAGCATCGCCACGCAGGAGCAGCAGGTGGAGGTGACGGCGGATATGCAGCAACTGGATACGTCGCCCGAGGATAACGTGAATGCGGTGGTGCTCTCCGGTAAAGATCTGGATGCGCTCTCCGACGATCCAGACGAGATGCAGAACGAGCTGACGGCGCTGGCCGGTCCCGCGGCGGGAAACGGCGGCAGCCAGATTTATATTGACGGCTTTACCGGAGGCGATTTGCCGCCCAAGTCAGCGATCCGCGAGATTCGCATTAATCAGAATCCATTCTCCGCGGAGTTCGACAAGCTGGGTTATGGGCGCATCGAGATCCTGACTAAGCCGGGCTCGGAGAAGCTGCACGGATCTATCCAGGCGAGCGGAAATGACTCGGCACTCAACACCAGCCACTTCGTGACCAGTACGCCACCGTATCACCAGTTTTTCCTGCACGGCTCGCTCGGCGGCCCTATCTCGAAGAGAGCCTCGTACTTTGTCGCGGTGTTTGCGCGCAATAGCCAGAACATCCTGATCGTGAATGCGGCGGGGACACCTACAGATCCGAATTACTATCTGGATCACGGCGGCAATAATTTCGTGCAGAACCTGGACAATCCGCAGTCGCGGCTGCACCTGACACCACGCGTCGACTATCAGTTGAGGCCCAGTAACACGCTATCGGTGCGCTATCAATACAATCGCGGCGTGAATACAGGAGATGGGCCGGGCCAGTATGCGCTGGCCTCACAGGCGTACAACACGCATAGCATCGAGAACACGATTCAGATCAGCGATTCGCAGGTATTCAATGCGCACCTGGTGAATGACACGCGCTTCGAGTACGAGCGCGATCGAGATGAGCAGCTTCCGCAGGACACTTCTCCGACACTGACCGTGCAGGGTGCGTTTACCGGCGGCGGCAGCAACGATGGCACCTCTCGCACGAACGGCGACCATTACGAGCTGCAGAATTATTCGACTGCGACCCTCAAGAACCATTCCATGCGTTTCGGTACGCGGCTGCGCGCGTACCGCGAGTCTGACTATTCCAACGCGGGCACGAACGGCAACTATAACTTCGACACTGCGGCAGCATTCTCGGCCGGGACGCCATCGCAGGGCAGCGTGACGAAGATCACCAACTTCAAGGCGCGGGCGACGCTGTTCGATGCAGCGCTGTTCTATCAGGACGACTGGAAGGTGAACCGGAAATTCACCGTCGACTATGGGCTGCGCTTCGAGGCGCAAAACCGAATCCACGACCACGCGGACTGGGGTCCCCGCATCGGCTTTGCGTACGCTCTGGACGGAGGCAAGAAGCGGCCGCCGAAGACGGTGATTCGTGCGGGGTATGGCTGGTTCTTTAACCGCTTCAGCAACGCGAGCGTGATCCAGGCGATTCACCAGAATGGATTGAACCAGCAGCAGATTGTTTACTCGAATCCGACGTACATTCCGGGTCAACCGCCTTCCGGCGCTGGCACGGTGAGTTCACGCTCGGCGACGTACAGCATCAGTCCGAAGGTGAAGGCCGCACTGGATATGCAGGGAGCCGTCGGCGTTGACCGCACTATCACCAAGGCGATCACCGCCAATGTGACGTATCTCTACAGCCGCGGCATCCACCAGTATTTGACCGACAACATCAATGCCCCGCTCTATGATTACGCGACCAACACCCTCATCATCGATCCTGCCACTGGACAGCCGGAGGTGCCCTTCCCGGGAAAAGGCAATCTGTATCAGTTTCAATCGGAAGGCGTGTACCGGCAGGACCAGCTCATCACGTCGGTAAACGCGCGTGCACGGAATTATTCCGTCTCGGCGTTCTATGTGCTGGGCTCGATGAAAAGCGATACCAGCGGCGCGAATTACTTTCCATCACGCCAGGACGATATTGCCTTTGACTACGGCCGTTCCAGCAACGATGTGCGCAATCGATTCTTCCTGCTCGCAACCACGAACCTGCCCTACGGAATCCAGGGATCGATCTTTACTATCGCGAACGCCGGCGCGCCATACAACATAACGACCGGACAGGATCTGAATAAGGACAATCAGTTCAACGAGCGGCCCTCCGTGGTGGACGCGAGCCAATGCACTCCGGGTTCCACGCAGTACTACGCGACACGCTATGGCTGCTTGAATGTAACGCCCAATCCGGGCGAGAAGATCATTCCGTATGGCAGCGGACGAGGGCCAGCGAACTTCAGTGCGAATGTGCGGCTGAGTAAGAACTTTGGCATAGGCCCCAAACTGAAAGGACATGGCGGAGGGGGCGGGGATGGCGGTCCGCATGGTGACGGTGGTCCACGCGGCGGCGGCGGTCCTCGCGGCGGGCTTGGCCCGGGCGGACTGAGTGGCAGCGGTGGCGGCGGCTTCTTCGGCGGACCGCACTCGAATGAGGTGCCGCGCAAGTACAACCTGAACTTTACGGTTGCGGCAAACAACGTCTTCAACGTGGTCAACCTGGCGCAGCCGAGCAATGTGCTGAGCAGCCAGAACTTTGACAAGTCGCTCGCGCTCGCAGGTCAGTTCTTCAATCGCAATGAGACTTCAGTGCGCACAATTGACCTGCAGATGAGCTTTAGTTTCTAGGACTGGCCGTCCGGGCAGAAGCGCCGTCGGCGCGTTCTGCTCGGTTCGCTTCCTTTGGTCGCTCACGCTGGAATGTGCAGTTCTCTTGGATGGCGTGCGTGCTATAAGCGGTGCCGGATCGCTTTCTCAGACCCAAAGACGAGGGACGCGCGGGCCGATAGCGCAGAGCGCCTCGTAGGCGATGGTGCCAGCTTGGGCGGCTATATCATCCGCGGTAATGCGCTCCTTGCCCTGCTGGCCTAGCAGCACGACTTCGTCACCGATTGCAGCATCCGGAATATCCGTGACGTCGATCATGATCTGGTCCATGGTGACGCGTCCGGCGATCGGTGCTCGCTGGCCGTGAAGCAGCACTTCGCCGCGGTTCGAGAGCAGGCGGTTATAGCCATCCGCATAGCCAACCGGGAGCAGTGCGATGCGCGTGGGCCGCGAGGCGCGAAAGGTGGCGTTGTAGCTGACTGGTTCGCCGGCAGCGATGGTGCGGAGCGCGGTGACACGCGTGTTCCACTTCAACACGGGTTGCAATCCCCGCTCGGCAGCCCGCGGGCCATAGCCATAAAGCGCGATGCCCGGACGCAACAGGAGACGGCTGCCATTCTGCTGTGCGATCTCACGAAGCGTGGCGATCTGCGCGGGCTCAAAAAGGCTTGCTGAGTTGCCGGCGTGAATCACTGGCGGCGCAATACCGTGCTCGCGCAACGTGATGAGCGCGATGCGGAGGCGTTCGAGTTGCTCAGCAGTCTGCGTCGAACTGGAATCTTCCGGCGAGGCAAAGTGCGTCATCACCGCTTCGAGCAATAGCTGCGGCTGCTGCCCGAGTTGAGCAGCGAGCGCGGTGAGCGCTGCCGTGTCGTTCCACTGGATGCCCTGACGCGCCATGCCGGTATCGATTTCCAGATGCACGAGAAAAGATGGCTCGGCGAGTTGCGGCGCCGCCTCGATGAGCCACGTGAGCTGATCGAGCGAGCCGAGCACTGGAGTGAGCGCGTGGCGAACGGCCTCTGCTGCTTCGCCCTCGAACAGGCCGGAGAGCACAAGGCTGCGATGGTTCCTGAGTTGCGGTTGCAGGAGGAGCGCTTCGTCGAGGCAGGTGACAGCGAACCAGTCGCAGCCTTCGTCGGCAAGGACGGCGAGCGCTTCGGCAGCGCCGTGGCCATAGGCGTTAGCCTTGATGACAGCGACCGCCTCTGCACCTGCGTTCCGGGTGTGGTCGCGCAGGATGCGGTAGTTATTGCGCAAAGCCGGGCGCGAGACTTCTGCCCAGGTGGGACGGGTGGAAATGGGCGATGTCATTCGTAACTGCCGCCATCACCTTCATGGGCCATGTTCTCAAAGCGGGTGAACTCGCTGAGGTAGGCGAGATGGACAGAACCAGTGGGGCCGTTGCGCTGTTTGGCGATGATGATCTCGGCCTTGCCCTTGGAGTCGGGATCTTCTTCGCCGTTCTCGTCTTTGTTGTAATAACTGTCGCGGTGGATGAAGGCGACGACATCGGCATCCTGCTCGATGGATCCGGATTCGCGCAGGTCGGAGAGCATGGGTTTCTTGTCGCCGCCACGCTGTTCGGAGGCGCGGCTGAGCTGCGAGAGGGCAATGACGGGAACGTGCAGCTCCTTGGCCAAAGCTTTGAGGCCGCGCGAGATGGCGGAAACTTCCTGCGTGCGGTTTTCATGGCGCTTGCTGGCCGCGCCCGGCAAAGATGCCGACATTAGCTGCAGATAATCGACGACGATGAGGTCGAGGCCGTGTTGTTGTCTGAGCCGGCGTGCCTTCGCGCGCATCTCCGCGAGCGAGATGCCGGGCGTGTCGTCGATGTAGATATGCGATTCAGTGAGTTTGGCGGCGGCGTTGATGAGCGCGTCCTGATCGTCACGGCTAATGAAGCCGGACTGGATCTTGCGCATATTCACGAAGGCCTCTGACGCGAGCATGCGGCGGAGCAGCGATTCGCTGGACATTTCCAGCGAGAAGATACCGACGACGCGGCCGTCCCGGAGCGCGGCCTGTTGCGCGATGTTGATGGCCCAGGCGGTCTTGCCCATGGAGGGGCGCGCCGCGATGATGATGAGCTCGGCGGGTTGCAGGCCGCTGGTCATGCGGTCGAAGTCTTTGAAGTGTGTGGCCAGCCCGGTGACTTCCCGCTTCAGCTTCCAGATGCTGTCGATGGTGCCGAAGTGCTCTTTGACGATGGCGGGAATGTTCGCGAAGTCGCGGGTGATGCCGCTCTCAGAGACTTGCAGCAACGCACTTTCAGCCGCGTTCAGGACCTCCAGCGCATCCTCGGACTGGTCGGCCGCTTGCGTCATGGCCGTGTTGCAGACGTGAATGAGCTGGCGCAGGAGGGACTTGTCCTTGACGATGCGGACATACTCTTCGATGGACACCCGGCGCGGCAGGCCCTCTGTGAGCGAGGCGATGTAGGCGACGCCGCCAACCGATTCGACTTCCTTTTTCTTCGCCAGGTCTTCGACCAGTGTGACCAGGTCGACGGCGCGGCCGCCGCTGATGAGGTCGTCCATGCGGGCGAAGATGCGGCGGTGCGAATCGAGAGAGAAATCGTCGGCGGTGAGCTTCTTTTCTGCGGCTTCGTGGAAGTGCGCGTTCTCCAGCAGGATAGCGCCGAGGATGGAGCGCTCGGCGTCCGGGCTGGCCGGCATGCCGCGCTCAAGGGAGATGTCTGGAAAGGCAGCCATACGGTCTATGTTGCTCTATTTTCTCCTCTTGCCGCTCTGTGAATAGCGGGTGTCCTTGTGTTGGTAACTGGCGTTCATGCGCCCCTAGTATCATGTGCGCTGGAGAATGCTGTTCATGCCGTCGCGTCGCCTTCGCTGCACCCTTGCCACTGCTCTTTTCACCCTTCCCTTTGCCAGTCTCGCCCAACCTGCTGCTCCGTCTCCGGAGATTGCGACCATGCAGCAGGTCGAAGATTCCTGGGACACTGCGGTCACCAAGCATGATCAGTTCGGGATCGAGAACCTGCTGGCGCGCGACTACGTCGGCATCAGCGCCGAAGGCGAGGTCACGACGCGCAACCAGCAGATCTCACATCTGTTCGTTGCGGGTGCTGAGCCGGTCTCGTTGACCCAGAAGGTGATTGCCGCGCGCGTGATGGGCGACCTGGCCGTGGTGAACGGAACCTACGTCATGGAATGGCAGGGTGGGAGCGACCAGCGGAAGGTGGCGGAGAAGGGTGTGTTCACGCACATCTTTCGCAAGAACAGCGCGGGCAACTGGCAGTGCATCAACTCGCAGCGCACGGTGGTAGCAACCGAAGATGAGCGAAAGAAGAAGGCTGCCGCGCCTGCAAGCAAGAGCAATGCTGCGCTGCCGTTGCATATTCCTCTGATCTACAAGGGGCCACAGAGCACGCAGAAACCGCCGGTGCCAGGGACCGACCAATCTCCGCAGTAGGTCCGCGCACCCTGGCGCAGGAGCGGGGGCAATCGTTATTTCGTTAGTTGAGAGAGTTTCTTGTCGCACTCGGAAACGCCCGCTTGGACGCTGCAGTCTGCATACAGCTTGCGAGCCTGGTTCCAGAGCTTCTTCGATTGGTCGATGTTGCCTGTTGTTTCATTCACTAAAGCCAACCCTCTGAGCGTGTTCGCCAAGTCGACGACGCTCTGCCCGCCAAGCTGGCGGTAGATTGTTTCGGCCTCCAGATAGAGTGGCTCAGCTTCGGCAGGCCGGCACATTTCCCGAAGTACGTCTGCTTCGTGACGAAGCGCGTATGCCAGCTTAGCCGGCGGCCCTATCTCACGGTACAGGACTGTTGCATTCGCATACTGGTGACTCGCGGGACGGAGGTTGCCAATGTCGCGCTCCGCCTGAGCCAGACCGCAAAGCGCCTCTGCTAAAAGAGTCCGATCGGCCTCGAGCGATGCTTTGCGTACCGCTTCAAAAAACACGGCACGCGACTCCGCCGGATCATTCTCTGCTCGGGCCTCATAGCCGCGTGCTAGCAGCTCTTTCAATGTGTGCATCGTGATCGTAGCTTAGCAAGCTTCTTCGCTTCACTCAGGATGACAAAGAAGCGTGAGGCTTCGCTTGGAATGAATCGGCGTCAGGAGCCGGCGATCGCGGACGACGTCGTTTCGGCGATGGCGGAACGCTTGCGGCCCTGAATTTCGATATAGACGTGGATGAGTGAGAGCGCTGCCGGCGTGACGCCGGGGATGCGGCTGGCCTGGCCGACGGTCTGCGGCCGCACGCGGCCGAGCTTCTCCTGCATTTCTCGCGAGAGGCCGCTGACGGCCTGGTAGTCGAACCACGCGGGTATGCTGACGCCCTCTGCGCGCTTCAGCTTTTCAATCGACTTGCGCTGCTGGTCGAGATAACCGGCGTATTTGATTTCCGTTTCGATCGCGCGTAGTTCATTGCGCGCGCGCGCGGAGAGCGTAGCTTCGCCGAGTATGGGTGTGAGCAGCTCTCTTGTCTCGTCCGGAACTGTGATGGCTTGGAGCAGCGGTAGCAGATGTTCGATGGTGACTTCGGGACGCTTCAGCAATTGGGCGTAGGTCTGGCCGGCGATGGCTGCGGATTCCACATTGAGTGCGTCGGCGCAACGATCGGCGTCAACCCGCGTGGTGGCCAGCAGCTTTTCGATCGCGACGGCGCGCTGCTGGCGTGCCTCGTAGGCGTCCCAGGCTGCGTCTTCGATAAGACCGAGGCGGCGGCCGGCAGGTGTGAGTCGACGATCGGCGTTGTCGATCCGGAGGTGGAGACGGAACTCCGCGCGCGAGGTGAACATACGATAGGGCTCATTCGTACCCTTGCTGATGAGGTCGTCGATCAGGATGCCGGTGTAGGCCTCGGTACGATCCAGCGTGAAGGCGGGCTCATTGCGCACGGCAAGCGCGGCGTTGATGCCGGCCATCAGGCCCTGGCACGCTGCTTCCTCGTAGCCAGAGGTGCCGTTGATCTGTCCGGCGAGATAGAGACCGGCGATGGACTTGATGCGCAGGCTGCGATCGAGCTCGGTGGGATCGATGGCGTCGTACTCGATGGCGTAGCCGGGGCGCAGCATCTCGGCATTTTCGAGGCCGGGAATAGATCGTACCACCTGCCACTGCACATCCATGGGCAGCGAGGTAGACATGCCGTTGACGTATACCTCATGCGTGTCGAGGCCTTCGGGTTCCAGGAAGAACTGGTGCTGCTCCTTGTCCGGAAAGCGGACAACCTTGTCTTCGATCGACGGACAGTAGCGCGGGCCGATGGACTGAATCTGGCCGGAGTACATGGGCGAGCGAGAGACGTTCTCGCGGATGATGCGCAGTGTTTCCGGCGTCGTGTACGCGATGTGGCAGGAGACCTGGCGCTGGGGCAGCGTGGTGGTACGGAAGCTGAAGGGCGTGGGGTCGGGGTCGCCGGGCTGCTCGACAAAGCGCGACCAGTCGATGGTACGGCCGTCGAGACGCGGCGGCGTCCCTGTCTTCAGCCGACAGCCGCGTAGACCGAGCCGCTTCAGACTCTCACCGAGGAGGACACTGGGCGGCTCGCCGCTGCGGCCGGCCGGATACTGCTCCTCGCCGCAATGGATGAGGCCATTCAGAAACGTGCCTGTGGTGATGACGATTGCGCCTGCTTCGACGGTGCGGCCATCCCGGAGCTTGAGACCGTGGGCGCGGCGTGTGCCGTCTGGCGCAGTGTCAATCAGGAGATCGATCACTTCAGCCTGCTTGATATAAAGGCCGGCTTGCGCCTCGAGCACCTGGCGCATCTTCACGCGGTACTGCTGCTTGTCGCATTGCGCACGCGGCGACCACACGGCTGGGCCGCGGGAGGTGTTGAGCAGACGGAACTGGATGCCGACCGCGTCCGCAACTTCGCCCATAACGCCGCCGAGGGCGTCGACTTCGCGCACCAGATGTCCCTTGGCGATACCGCCGATGGCGGGATTGCAGGACATCTGCGCGATCAGGTCGAGGTTGAAGGTGTAGAGCGCGGTGCGCAGGCCCATCCGCGCCGCAGCGATAGCGGCCTCGCAGCCGGCATGACCGGCACCGACAATGGCGACGTCGTATTGTTCGGTAAAGGGCACGGACACTCCCTATTTTACTGAACAGCTTTCCTGAACAGAAAAGCGCGGCCGCCGAAGCCGCCGCGCCCGTTGACCTTTGATTTGTACCTAGAAGATCAGCTTCGCCGAGAACTGGAGCTGACGCGGCCCATAGAGCGTGTTGCTGGTGGAATTGGCTACCCCGAATGCGGAGGTTCCGGTTCCAGGATAGGGCAAGATGCAGCCCTGCAACACTGAGCCCACCGGGGCAGCCGCACTGCTGTTGCAGGTGGCGCTCGTAGGAGTGGCAGCGTTGTAGGCCGAGTAGGTGGAATTGACTCCGGTGATGATCCGATGATTCAGGAGATTGAAGGCTTCGGCGTTGAGCTGAAGTTTCACGCTCTCGTGGATAGGAACATCGCGGGAGATGCGGAAGTCGAAGTTGTTGAAACCAGGTCCGACGATGCTGTTCCGTCCGATCTGCGGGGGACGTCCAGTGGTTGCGAGGCCAGAACTGGAGCTCATCGCGCCACCGTAGATACCGCCGTCTGCACCGTAGCTGGTGGAACCGCCGTTGTAGACGGTGCCGCTCATGCCGGCAGCGATGGGCTGACCGGCGGAAGCGGTTTGCGTTCCGGAGAACAGGAAGCCGTCGATGGCGTACTTCGCCCACTTATTGTCCTGAAAGAGATGTGGCTGGTAGACGAAGCTGCCAACGAAGCGACTGCGGACGTCGATATCGGAGAGCCCGTTTTCGCGCCGTAGATTGTTTGGATCGAGAACCGCGTTGCCGCCAAAGAAGGTGCCGAACGTGCCCTGCACCTGGTCGGTATCCGTGGCGCGCGCCCATGTGTAGTTGAGGAGCAGTTCCAGGCCGTTGTTGAACGGACGGCGAAGACTGACGGCCAGGGAGTTGTACCAGGAGTTAGCGACGCTGAACCCTGTGTTGTAGGACTGCAGGCGTGAATCGCGCCGGTCGGAGGTGAGATAGACCGGAACCGTGAGCTGCTTGGCGACATTGCCCTGCGCATCGAGAAGGTTATAGCTGCGAAGGCCGTGCGGCGTTTGCCCGATCAGATTCGAGTCGAGAAAGACCGGCAGGCGCAGGGCGCGTGAACCCACATAACCGATGGAGAAGGACATGTGCCCCGGCATAGCCTGTTCCAGGCCGAGCTCCGCTTCGTGCGCGATGGGCGGCACGAAATTCGGATCCAGACCATGGAAGCTCTGGGTGCCGAGAAGGGTGGGCCCACCGACTGCTGGTGGAGTACCGCCGCTGGGGAAGAGAGCGCCGGAGAGCGGCGGCCCTGTCGGCTGGAAGGGCACGTTGGGATAGGCGAGCGCGTTGGCGGGGATGGAAGAGCAAGTTGTGGGAGAGCTTTTAGAGGCGCTGCAGCCGGTGTAGTTATAGTTGACTTGAACGACGCCGTTTTCTACGCGCATTGCATAGTAGGTGCTGCCCTGGTTGAGGCCGGAAAAGAGTCCGTAGCCGCCGCGGACCACAGTTCCTGGCTGTGCTTCCCAAGCAAATGCGAGACGCGGCTGAACGCGACCGAGCACGTTCTTGATCGTGCTCGAATAAAGCGTGGAGAGGGGAGCGTAGTTGGTGTTGACCCGGGTCGGTGGCGGAGTGAGCTGTACGTCGTAGCGAACACCGGCTGTCACAGTGAGATTACGCCGGAGTTTCCAGTTATCCTCCGCGAAACCGTCGAACATCTTCATCCAGAAGTCGTCCGCGCCGGCGCGATTGCCGGTGTTCACCTGATCGACGGTCTGAACGAACTGGGTGTAATGGTAGCCGGCAGCTGGATCGGTATCGCCAGCCTGACCGGCGAAGGCATCCTGCGCCCAATTCTGGAAATTCACCAGCGCGGTCGAGCCGCTATAGCTATAGATTCCGCCACCCTGGAAGAGATTGATCATCACCTCGTGGACGATGTTTGCGTCGCCGCCAAATTTCAGAGAGTGCTGGCCGTGGATGGTGGAAAAGACATCCGTGATCTGCGTGCGATGCTCGTCAGGCTCGGCGACACGCGGCAGAGCGTTCGGCATGCCATAAGTGACGAGGCTGGATAATCCGACACTCGGGCCGGGCGCATTGGCGCCGGCGGTTTCGAGATCACGTCCATATTGAAAGTGAACCTGGTTGACCGAGCGGTCTGAGATCTGAGTGGTCAGTCCAGCAACCAGGAAGCGCTCGTGGTAGCTCGTAGGACCATTGGTCGTGGGCGAGCTGTTGGAAAAGGTCGGATTGCCGCTGTAGCCAAAGGTGCTGTCGAAGTTGGCGAAGTTGTAGTTCACGAAGGCATCGTTTTTCTGATTGATGTGCCAGTCGAGGCGTGGGAAAAAGATGTTCTGCCTCGCTGAGCGAGCGGGGGGCGCCTCGCCGGTATTCGATACGTTCAGAAGGAATTGAATGGCACTCGCGCACTGGGCAGCGCTGATGGTGGCCGGACATTGCGTAGGCGTGATGGTTGTGGTCGAACTCGTCGGGCCGGAGGGCTGCAAAGAGATGTTGTTCGTGTTGGAATAGAGAACGCGTCCAGTGCGGCGGAAGCCGTCGTAGGTGAGGAAATAGAAGAGCCGGTCCTTGAGAATCGGTCCGCCCACGGAGCCGCCAAATTGCTGCTGCTGATGGACGGGCTGCGTCAACAGGAAAGGATTGTGTGTGGTAAGACCCTGGGCTTTGCTGACGGGATCCAGAGCGTTCAGCGATGGATAGCGCAGGTAGTAAAACAGGTCGCCATGGATGGAATTCGTGCCTGATTTGGTGATGGCATTGACCTGGCCGCCTACCGCCTGGCCGAACTCGACCGAGTAATTCGAAATCTCGGTTTGAAATTCCTTAATCGAGTCCAGCGAGTAAACATAGGGAGCACCTGAGGAGCGGCCGCGCGCCTCAGAGAACAGCATCTGGTTGTTGTTCGCTCCATCGACATAGTTCTGGTTGTATAAGCCAGAGATGCCACGGTAGGAAACCAGGCCGGTGCCGCCATCCTGCACAACGTTGGGCGACGCTAGAACGAAGGCGCTCCAATTGCGTGCATTGATCGGCAAGTTGCTGATGAGCTGCTGTCCGATGGTCTGCGAGACCTCCGTCTTTTCGGTGTCGACGATATTTGGCTGACCGATCACCTGGACAACAGACGTAGTTCCGCCGGTGGTCAGGTTGAGATCCACGGTGAGAACCTGCCCGACGGTGAGCACAAGGTCTTTATGCTCGTTCTGGGCGAAGCCGCTTGCGCGAGCGATCACCTCGTAGTGACCTGGCTGCAAAAAAGGAGCCGCGTATCCACCCGCATCGTTGCTGGTGACAGTGCGGCTGACCCCAGTATCAATATCAGTAATCTCGACGGTGGCCTTCTGGACGGCGGCGCCGGAGGAGTCCAGTACCGTGCCGCTTATGGTACCGACGCCGGAGGTTTGCCCGTGAATCGCGGGGGGCACGAACGCAGCAGAAGCAAGGGCAAGCAGGGCGAGGACCCTGCGGGGTCTTATGGCAAACATGTGGCTCTCCTCAAAGGTCGAACTCAAAATGCATGCTGATCGATCCTGTCCGGACACGGGGGACCGTTGACAGAACCTATTGTTGAGTTGTCGAGGCAGTCCACTCGTGGGGCCTTGCTCGACTTCTCTACTTTAGTCTCGCAAAGTCCGATCAACGCACGGTAAATTCACAACTGGAGTTGGTCGCTCTGTGGATGGAAGGCCCGATTGTGAACGATCGCGATTGGATCAGAAACGGAGCCGCAGCACTAGCTCGAGCTGGCGCTCGCGATAGAGATTGGTGCTGTTGCTGTTGGTCACCGTGCCGAATGTGGATTGCCAGGTGAGGGTGGGGTTCGTGCTGGCGCTCGATGCCCCGCTGATTTCGTAACCGAGGCTGCTGATTTGCGTCACGTTCTGATGATTCAGCAGGTTAAAGCCCTGCACCATGAGCTCAAGCCGCATCTTTTCGCTGAGCGGAATGGTGCGTGAGGCGCGGAGATCGACGGTATAGGTGCCGGGGTAGCGGTACGTATTGCGGCCAACGGCAGCAATCCAGGTAGCGCCGCCTGAGCCGTTGATGCTGCCGGCCAACCCCGTAAGCTTTTCTGATTGTCCGAACTGATTGATGTAGCGGATGTATGGAACCGATCCGCTGGTGCGCATGGAGTACGGCAGTCCGGTCTGCGCGCTTGAGGTGGGCGCGAGCGCATAGCCGTTGGCGAGGGCGCCCCGCCATCCGTCGAATTTCCACGGTGCGCGCAGCACGATTCCCGCCGTGGCGCGTTGGCGCACATCGAAGTTGGAGTCAGCGTATTCGAGAGCCAGGTCGGTGGGATCGAGGACGTCGTTGGCGTCGGTGAAGGTGGTTTCGTTCTGGTTGTTATCTTGCGCGTGCGCGTAGGTGTAGCTGGCACGCAGGTGTAGCCAGCGTCCGCCGTTGTGCGCGACCTTGACCACTATCGCCTGATAGTGCGAGGCAACCATGCTGTTGATATCTGTGATAGAGCCATAGGCAGGGTTGAGGCGCTGGGTGAAGAGATGGGTGGAATAGGTGGATTGCTGGAGCGGTCCCTGGTGCTCGGGGTCTTTCACGGTGTAAGTAATCGGGACAGCCGTAGCAAGATCGATGTTGGTGTCCATGAAATTGGGCAGGAATTGGCCGGTGCTGCGTAGATAGCTGACGGTCACTTCCGTGTTAGGGGAGATGCGCTGGGCAAGCGAGGCCTCCGCCTGGACGACGCGCGGGTTCTGGAAGTTGGAATCGAAGTAGTCTGCGGTGGGCTTCTCCGGCACTACCGCTTTGCCGGTGAAGATGTATGGAAATGCGGGTGCACCGGCATCGCCGGGGCGGAAGTAGTAGCCGAGCTGGCTGGCGGGGGAGCCGGTCTGTGTGTAGGCGGAAAATATTGTGGAGTTGATGATGCGACCAAAGTAGATGCCGTAGCCGCCACGAAGAACGGTATTGCCATGCCCCGTGAGGTCGTACGCAGCGCCGACGCGCGGACCGTAGTTATTGCGGTCGCTCGGGATGAAGCCGGTCTGGGGCAGTGAGGGATTGGGCAGTAGCTTGTTCTGCGGCGGGAGCTGCTCGTATTCGTAGCGCACGCCATAAGAGAGCGTCAGGCGATGCTTCACCTTCCACTCATCGCTGAGGAAGACGGCGTAGTCGTTGGTGTCAAAGCTGAAGGCCTGCGGCCCGAGCTGCTGGGTGAAGTAGTTGTAGCAGGGTGAGGCGCCGAGGCCGCTGCCGTTGGCATCGCAGCGGCTGGGGGCTAGCGCGTCGGAGGCAAAGTCGAGCAGGCTGGAGTAATCGTAACTGCCGTTGCCGTTGTAGATGCTATCGATGCCGTCGAGGACGTGGTTGAAGTCGTAACCAAGCTTGAAAAGGTGGTTGCCGCGCACGTAGCTTAAGGTGCTGGCGACCTGGGTGCGGTGTTCGTCGGGCAGCGCGGCACGGTCCAGGGTCGGCGGCTTGCCGATGCGCAGTCCAGAGCCGGAGCTGATGAGCGTGATCTGCGGGGAGCGGCCAAACGGATTGTGGCTGAATGGCTGATCGAAGGCAGACGGTGGAGCGCTGAATTGCGATTCGAAGTCGCGTCCGTACTGCACGCGCAGCTCGTGCATGAGATTGGCGGTGAGGAAAGTGTTCCAGCGGCCAATGAGTACGTCGTCGGTGACGTGATCGTCGCCAAAGCTTGCGACGCCGTAGCTCGCGGCAGTCTGGGACAGCGCGCCGTGCGGCGAGTTCCAGCGAAGATAGTTGTACTGGAGCGAGAGGTGATTGCGGTCATTGAGCTGCCAGTCGAGCTTGGGAAAAAGGATGATCTGGCTTGCGGTGCGGGGCACCGGGCCGGTTTCGCCTATGAGCCCCGAAACGAATTGCTGATACTGCTCCAAAGCGTAGATGGGCAACGGAACGCCCAGGCGTTCGCGCAAAATTTCGAGATTCGATGAGCTGAGCGATGTATCGAAGAACTTGGTGATATTGCCGGGGCGCGAGATGGCCGGGAAATTGCGATGGAACTGATCGTAGGTGAAGAACCAGAAGATGCGATCGGTGCGAACGGGGCCGCCGGCGGCGATTCCCCACTGCTGGCGGTTATCCGTGGGAGTGACCGGTACGGCAGTGACGGTGCCATCCGGCTGTAACTGAGCCAGTTGCGTGAATGGATTGCGCGCGCCCCAGGCGTTGTCGCGGTCAAACAGAAACGCGCTGCCGTGCAGGTGGTTGGTGCCGCTGCGCGTAACCGTATTGACGGCTCCGCCAGCGGCGCGGCCGTATTCGGCCGAGTAGTTCGAGGTGTTGACCTGAAACTCCCGGACAGATGCCTGGCTGGCGAAGTACGCAGTGCGGGTTCGGCCGCGCTCTTCGGAGAAGAAAGCCTGATTGTTGTCTGCGCCGTCGAGTGTGTTGTTGTTGAGCAGCACGCTGATGCCGCGAAAGCTGAGCAGCCCATAACCTTGCTGATCCGGCGCCACGGCGGGCGTGAGCAATGCGAAGTAGGACCAGCGACGGCTGTTGCTGGGAAGCTCGTCGATGGAGGTTCCGTCGATGTTGGTGGAGAGCGCGGGCGAGCTCAGGTCAAGGACAGCGCCGGGCTCGCGAACTTCAATCGTCTCCTCCGCGTGAGCGATGGCGAGGTGCGCTGGAAGGGGGGTGAAGCGGCCTACCTCAACCGGAACGCGCACGATGTGTAGACGCGCGAAGCCGCTCTGGGTGATCCATGCCTCGTAGATACCGGGAGGGAGGCCGAGGAAGCGGAAGTTGCCTTGAGCATCGCTGCGCGACTGATAGATGTGACCCGTATCGGTATTGGTGAGATCGACCTCGGCATCGCCCAGGGCGGCGCCTCCGGGACCGGCCACCATGCCGCCAACCACGCCCTGCGTGGTGGACTGGCCCCGGAAAGACGGAACAAGGAGCGCTGTAACGATGCTGCAGAGTGCGCACTTTCTGCTGATCGCTCCCCAACGCGCGCCGCATTGCGGCATGGCCCCTGCTCCTGAATGCCGGTCCCGACTACAGGTCTGGATTTCGGCTTTGGAGCCGGCCTGCTTCGATGATGCTTGAGACGCGGCGACGGCTCCATGCCCCATAAGTGGTGCCGGGAGTCACTCCGATAGACTGAGGAGACAAGCGATGTTTATTGACGAAGCAAGAATCCGAGTAAAAGCGGGCGATGGGGGCAATGGCTGCATGGCCTTTCGCCGCGAGAAGTTTGTACCGCGCGGCGGCCCGTCCGGCGGCGATGGCGGCCGCGGCGGCGATGTGGTGATGGAGTCAAGCGAACGGCACAACACGCTGGTGCATTTCCGCTTCAACCCGGAGCACAAAGCGGAACGCGGCCGTCATGGTGAGGGTTCGAACTGCACGGGGCGCGATGGCGACGACCTGGTGCTGAAGGTGCCAGTGGGTACTGCGCTCTACGATGAGCAGACCGGCGAACTGCTGCATGACTTCGCGCATCCCGATGAGCGGATTGTGGTGGCGCGCGGCGGGCGAGGCGGTCGCGGCAACCAGCACTTTGCAACGCCGACGCACCAGGCTCCGCGGGAGCACGAGGCTGGCCGCCCGGGCGAGGAGCGCAGCTATCGGCTGGAGTTGAAGCTCCTGGCGGATGCGGGGCTGGTTGGCTATCCGAATGTGGGCAAGAGCACGCTTATTTCGCGGCTCTCCGCGGCGCGGCCGAAGATCGCCGATTATCCGTTCACGACGTTGGAACCGAATCTGGGCGTGGTCACAGTAGGCGAGGCACCGCACGAAGAGAGCTTTGTAGTGGCGGACATTCCAGGGCTGATCGAAGGCGCGAGCGAAGGCGCTGGGTTAGGAGTGCAGTTCCTGCGACATATTGAGCGTACGCGCGTGCTGGTGCACCTGGTGGATGTGTCGGATGGCAGCGGGCGCGAGTCGCCGGTGGATGACTTCAAGGTGATCCAGGGGGAGCTGAAGAGCTTTGGTCATGGCCTGGACGAGAAGCCGATGATGGTGGTCGCGTCAAAAGCGGATGTGGCGAATCCGGAGAAGCTTAAAAAGCTGCAGGCAATGGCGAAGCGGCGGAAGCTGCCGTTCTATGCGATTTCAGCGGTGAGCGGGTTGGGAGTAGATGCGCTGAAGTATGCGATTGCGGCGGAAGTGAAGCGGGCTCGGGAGTCAGAGCGCCTGGATGTGGCGGAGCCAACGGCTTCCAGCTTCCCCTGATTGCAAGTCGCGTTCGCGTTACGTCTCAGTGAGCTGCCGGCTTTTACACCTGGACGGGAGCCAGCCGCGTAGCGCGGGCGGGGCGGCGGGTAACTTCGAGCTGCGGCAGGGTGATGAGTTCCCACGCAGTGCGGTCGGCGAGCAGGCGGGAAACTAAGGCCGTGTGCATGGCGTGACCGGCGCGCTCGGCTACGACGCGGCCGAGGATCCGGTGGCCGGCGAGTGCGAGATCGCCGATAAGATCGAGCACCTTGTGGCGGACAAACTCGTCGGGGAACCGCAGACTGCCGTTCTGCACGCCGGTGCGCGTCAGGATGATCGCATTTGCTTCCGACGCACCGCGGATCAGCCCCATGTTGCGCAGCATGCGCTCGTCTTCGCGGAAGCCGAAGGTCCGGGCAGCGGCGATCTCCGCGCCGTAAGCGTCCGCAGCTAGGTCGACCGTGTACTCCTGGCGTCCAATGGGAGTCGGAAAGTCAATTTCGTAGGTGATGCTGTAACCGTCGCCGGGATAAACGCCGATGAATTTCCCGTTTTCGCGAACTTCCACTTTGCGCAGGATGCGGATGTATTCGCGGCGGCGGCGCTGGATCTTGATGCCGACGTTGTGGAAGGCTTCGATATAGGGGAGTGCGCTTCCATCCAGGATGGGGAGCTCGAGATTGTCGAGCTCGACGATCACATTGTCGATGCCGGTGCCGATGCAGGCGGAAAGAAGATGCTCGGTGGTAGAGATGAGGACGCCCTGGCGCATCAGGCTGGTGGCGTAGGAGACTTTGGCGACGTTGCGGCCGATAGCCTGGATTTCGAAGTTGTCGAGATCGGTGCGGCGGAAGAGGATGCCTGTGCCCGCCGGAGCGGGGAGAAGTCGAAGATGAACGGGGGCGCCGCTATGAAGACCGATTCCAGAAAATTGGATACTGCCGGCGATTGTCTGTTCGAGTTGAGCCTGCATTAAGGCGTGGGCACCTCTGCCATACCGCTAGAGCGAATAGACTACCCATGCTAGCAAAAGTTTCATTGTCGTAAAAATGCGACACAAAGGCCGCAAAAATGACGGAGTTGCAACACAAGCCGCCAGCACCGACTGGACCACAAGCCCCTGTAACTAAAGAAGATATAAAACTCCGGAACTGGATTGCCCGTTTAGACGGCGAACTCTCGGGAATGCTCGAGCGGGTATCCGCTCTGGTTCTCCGGGAGAGCCCGACGAGTGATTCTGACGCAGTGAATGCGGGGCAGATGATGGTAGCGGGCTGGGCTGAGGAACTGGGCGGGCGGGTGACAAACCATGCTCGGGATGGTAGCGGAGGCATTCTCGAGGTTCAATTTGGAAACCCGGAAGATCGGCGAAAGCCCGTGATGTTGCTGGGGCACCTCGATACGGTGTGGCCGGTCGGGACCCTGGCACGGATGCCCTGGCGCGTGGAAGACGGCTGGGCGTATGGACCTGGCGTGCTGGACATGAAGGCTGGCGTCGTGATGGCGCTTGCGGCGATGCGGCTGGTACGGGAGGCAGACGGGGATCGTCCGGTAGTGCTGCTGGTGAGCGGTGACGAGGAGACGGGGAGCCGCCACTCGCGGGAGTTGATTGAAGAAATAGCGAAGGAATGCCGCGCCGTATTTGTACTGGAACCGGGGCAAGGCCCGGACGGCGCGTACAAGACAGCGCGCAAGGGCGTAGGGCAGTTCCGGCTGGAGATCGCGGGGGTACCGTCGCACAGCGGAGTCGACTTCGGCGCCGGACACAGCGCAGTGCGTGAGCTGGCGTGGCAAATTGAGCAGATCAGCGCGCTGACCGACCTGGATCGCGGGACAACCCTGAACGTGGGCGTGGTGGGCGGTGGTACGCAGTCGAATGTGGTGGCGGCATCCGCGTGGGCCGACATCGATCTGCGGGTGAAGACAATTGCTGACGCGGAGGCGGTGACGGCTCGCATGCAGGAGCTGAAGCCGCGCGATCCGCGCTGCACACTGCGGCTGAGCGGTGGGCTGAACCGGCCTCCAATGGAGCGGACCCCCGGCACGGCTGCCTTGTTTGAGCACGCGCGCGAGTTGGCGTCGACGCTTGGATTTGCTTTGGAAGAGGCAGCAACGGGTGGCGGGTCGGACGGGAACTTCACCTCGGCGGTGGGAGTTCCGACGCTGGATGGGATGGGTGCCATCGGGAAGGGCGCGCATGCACACGACGAATCCATCCGCATCGATTCACTGGTCACTCGCACCGCGCTGCTTGCCGCGATGATTGCGACAACTGTTTGACTCGCTAGCGGTTTGCGCTTCCCTGCATGGCTTCGATCATGCTGCTGACCAGCGCTACAGGTAGGCCGACGACGTTGAAATAGCAGCCGTGGATGCGCGGTACCCAGCGGCCTGCGCGTCCCTGGATGGCGTAGGCGCCGGCCTTGTCGAGCGGCTCGCCGGTGGCTACGTAGGCTTCGATCTCCTGATCGGAGAGCGTGACAAAGCGAACAAATGTAACCTCGGCTGCACGCTGACGCTCCCGTCCTTTGGCGAGGCAGACGCCGGTAATGACCTGGTGCGTCTGGCCGGAGAGCAGGCGCAGCATGCGCGCGGCATCGGCTGCGTTCTGCGGCTTGCCGAGTAGCTCATCATTGACAAGAACGATAGTGTCCGCACCGAGGATGATGGTGTCCGGTGCGACGGCGTGAGCCGCGGCGACTGCCTCAGCCTTTTCCCGTGCGAGGCGGCTGACGAAGCGGATGGGATCTTCGCCGGGCTTGCGGAGCTCTGGCACGTTCGCGGTGATGACATCGAAGGTGAAGCCGGCTTGCGTGAGCAGCTCGCGGCGTCGTGGCGACGCGGAGGCCAGAATCAGCGAAGGCCGCCTGCTGTGTGTATGCAGTTCGGTCACGCTTTGATTCCTACCTGTACCCCACGGGAACTGCAGATGCCCCAGGCCATTCGTGGCGTGTTGTGAGCGAGGCCGTAACGGCCGTCCGGGCCGAGCAGGATGATGCCGCCATGGCCGCCGAGACGGCGGAACAGATAGGCGATGGCAGCTTGCGCGGCACTCTCCGGCGCATCGCCGGCAAGGACGCGATCCACCGCCCACTTGCCGAGCACGAGCTTCATGATGGGCTCGCCCCAGCCGGTAAGCGAGACAGCGGCGCTGAGGTTATCTGCATAGCAGCCGCAGCCGATGAGCGAGGAGTCGCCAACGCGCCCAGGAGCTTTATTGAGCGTGCCGCCCGTAGAGGTAGCGGCGGCAAGATTGCCGCCCACATCGAGCGCCACGGCGCCGACGGTGTCGTGTGACGACGCGTCGTGAGAAGCGAGGCCGGGGGCTTCCTTGTCTGTTTCCTGAACGGTGTTCTGAACCCCGGAAAAGGTCTGATCGGGCAGGCCCGCGCGCTCTTTCTGCTGCGCCAGAGCAAGCCGCTCGCGCTCGCGATCCAGGACCAGCTCGGAGTTGTCGATGAGCGGCATGCCGTGCTCTGCAGCAAAATTCTCAGCATCGCGTCCGACGAAGTAAACGTGAGGACTCCTCTCGAGAACGAGGCGCGCGGCGTGGATGGGGTTGCGCAGGCGCTCGACACAGGCGACGCCACCGGCGCGCATGGTGCCGGTTATCCCGCCGTCCATGAGCAATGCATCAAGCTGGACCTTGCCCTCGCGGGTAAGGAAGGAACCGCGGCCAGCGTCGAAGGCCTCGTCGTCTTCAAGGACGGCGACGGCGGCTTCCACCGCATCGAGAGCGGTAGCACCGCGCTCCAGCAAGGCGTATCCGGCAAGAAGTGCGCTGCGAACACCGAAGGTGTGGGCTTCAACAGCGTCATCGGGGATGGCCCATGCGCCGCCATGAACGAGAAGGATGGGTTGATCGGGCATGCGAACAGATCATCGTACATGGGGGAGCCTGTGACTTGGGCTTCGACCTGCGGCGGCCCGATAACCCCACGCTGGGGGATGCTTCAAGATTGTTAGGCGCGTGGGGCGTTGGGGGCGGAGATGAGTTCGCGCTGCTCGGCAGTGACAGATGCAGTGCCTGAGACGGGGCCGGGGCTGGCTGTGGGCCGGATGGGAACGGCCTGATGAGGCTGACTTGCACGCTCATCGAGCGCGAGGCCCTTGGCCATGGTGTAGGTGTAGGAGATGCGGTGGATGACGGTGATGGTGGAGAGTACAGCCAGCACCCAAAGTGCAGGCGCCATCGCGCCCCAGCGCTCGAAAAGAGCGCCGAGGATGATGAGCACGACGCGCTCCGGCCGCTCCATGAACCCGACTTTGCAAGAGCCGATGAGTGCCTCGGAGCGTGCGCGGGTGTAGCTGACCATCAGCGAGGTGATCATGACGAACGCAGTGAGGACCACGTAGAAAAAGCGATTGCCGCGCGCGTAGAAGACCAGTAGGCCGAGGAAGAGGACGACGTCGGAGTAGCGGTCGATGACGGAGTCGAAGAATGCGCCAAAGACCGTGACCTGATCCGTCTGGCGGGCGACGCGGCCGTCGACCATGTCGAAGATGCCCGCGCCGATGATAACCAGGCCGGCGTAGAGGAAGAAGCGAACGTAATTGTGACTGTTCGCGAAACCAAAGAAGATGGCCGCGATGGTATTGATGATGAGCCCGACGAAGGTGAGGACGTTGGGCGAAATGCGGGTGAGGGCGAGGCCGTTGACGATGGCCTGGAGGATGACGCCGCAGCCGCGTCCGAAGGCGCTTGTCCAAGTCATTGGCTTCGCCCCTCCGAGGTCATTGGCTCCGTCTTTCCTGGGGCCATGCGCTTAGCCTTCCTCATCGCGATGCGCCTCCAAACGGGATCGAGGCGCCGCAGTTCTGCATCACTTCGCCTTGCCCTGCGCGGCTTCGTCATGGATCGTGGTGAGCTTCAGGATCTCGAGCTCACGCTTGCCGTTGGGGGTGATAACTGTGACCGTCTCCCCTACCTGCTTGCCGATCAGGGAGCGGCCGATGGGGGATGTGGTGGAGATGAACCCTTTGCTCACGTCCGACTCTTCGGAGGTGACGAGCTTGTACTCCAACTCCTCGTCCTTGGTGGTATCGAAGACTCGGACGGTGGATCCAAAAGCGATCCGATCGTGCGGGATGTTGGATAGGTTCACCAGCGAGAGTTCCGCCATGCGCTTCTTGAGCTGGCCGAGGCGCGCGTTGACAAACTCCTGGCGCTGCTTGGCCATGTGGTACTCAGCGTTTTCGCTGAGGTCGCCGAGCGCAGCGGCCTTTTTGATCTCTTGCGGCAGTTCATGCTGGAGCTCGTGCTCCATTTGCCGGATTTCTTCTTCTAACTTTTTCTTGATGTGTTCGGGCATGGAAATATCCGTGACGGCCTGGGAAAAGCACAAGCCGCAAGGAACGGCAGGGATCCGGTATCCGCCAAAACCCCATTATACGACGGGCAAGGTGGACTAACGGTCCGGCGGAAGCAGGGTGACGCGGCCGCTTTGTGCGTCGAGCCAGCCCTGGAGGATAAGGGCAGCGGCAAGCTGGTCGACTTTGTGGCGGCGGGTGTGGGGATCGGCGGGATTATGGCCGGTGGCCTCCAGGGCGGCATGGGCTTCGGCGGTGGAGAGGCGCTCGTCCCAAAACTGGACGGCGAGGCGGGGTGGATCCGTAGGTACGGCATTTTCGGCTGGCTGCGTCGGGGCTTCGGCGATGAGCGTTTTCAGCTCATACACAAAGCGATGGACGCGATCGGTCTGGCGACTGCGATCTCCGGATAAGTGCATCGGATTGCCGACGACAATGCCCACGCAGCTGTGGCGGCGCGCGAGGCGGAGGATGGAGCGCTGGTCGTCGCGAGGCCGGGTGCGTTCGATGGTGAGCAGGGGCTGCGCGATGCCGAGCCCGTTGGAGAGCGCGACACCGATGCGGCGGGTGCCTACATCCAGGCCGAGCCACGGCTGGGAAACGCTCATACGCCCATCATAGGCAAACTACGACAGGCAAACTACCGATCTTATGCTTCGCGTTGAGCAGAGCACGCAACACGGCGGTCTCAGCTCGCGTTGCTCGCGACAGTCCGGAATACAATCGAAGAAGTGCTTTTCACCGTACCCGCGAAGGGGTCTGACGCTTGCGTCACTTTTTGCTGCTGCTCCTCCTGCTACTAGCTCTCGGTGCCGGCGGCTGGTTCCTCTTTGCTCCCGCGGGACCGCATCTGGAGACGTTTGTCGAGATTGCGCCGGGTACTTCGTCGAAGGGTATGGGACGTCTGCTAGAAGAGCGCGGGATCATTCGCAGCCGGTATGCCTTCGACTCAGTACGGATGATCAAGCACGGGACGCTGAAGGCGGGCGAGTATCGCTTTGATCATCCCGCGAGCGTTTTCGCGGTCTATGACCGGTTGCGGCGGGGCGATGTGTACTACCGCGTGGTGACCGTGCCGGAGGGCTATAACCTCTTCGATATTGCGAGCGCTGTGGAAGCAGCGCAACTTGCGACACATGACGACTTCCTCGCAGCGGCGCACAAGAACACGGCCTTGATCAGTGACCTGGACCCGACGGCGACCACCCTCGAGGGCTATCTATTTCCGGATACCTATCGATTTCAACGCAGCGATACACCGATGACGATGCTACGTACCATGGTGAGACGGTTCCGGCAGGAGGCGTCACAGATCGGTATGACCGGGGATGTGCATCGTATGGTGACACTGGCGTCACTGGTGGAAAAGGAGACGCCTGTGGCCAGCGATCGGTCGCTGGTCGCGAGCGTGTTGGAGAACCGGCTGCACGCCAACATGCCACTGATGACCGACCCGACGGTCATCTATGCAGCGATGTTGGAGAACCGCTATCGCGGGACTATTTACGCATCCGATTTGCAGCGGGATTCTGCTTACAACACCTATCGTCATGCTGGGCTGCCACCAGGTCCGATCTGCAGTCCGGGCGTAGCGTCGCTGAAGGCGGCTTTACACCCGGCGGCGACCAGCTACCTCTACTTCGTGGCGGATCCCGCAGCGAGCGGTCACTCCCGATTTGCGAAGACGCTGGAAGAGCACCAGCGCAACGTCGCAGCGTACCGCCAGGCGCAGCGCGTGGGCGGGGCGACACCCTGACCTTTAGCTATACTTAACGTTTGCTGCCCTGATTAGACCCGTGATGCAAAGTCGATGGTGGAGTGTGGGATTCCTGGCAGTGTTGCCGTGTTTAAGCGGCTGCCTCTACCACACCCACAAAGTAGAGAAGACCACGCTGGCCGGTCCGCCCATGGACGCGAGTGTGGCTCAGCTCGTGAATGAAGTGAATGACCGCTATGCCACGATCAACAGCATGACGGCAACGGTGGATTTTCAGGCGACGACGGGCGGCGCACGCCAGGGCAAACAGACAGATATTACCCCGTTCCATGGCTACATATTGCTGCGCAAACCGGCGATGCTGCGGGTGCTCGCGCTGCTTCCCGTGGTGCGTACGCACGCCTTCGACCTGGCAAGCAATGGGCAGACGTTCAAGCTGGTGATTCCGCCGCGAAGCCGTGCGATTGTAGGCACCAACAAGGTGACGAAGCCCTCTGCGAATGCGCTCGAGAATCTGCGTCCGGATCTGTTTTTCGACTCGCTGCTGGTGAAAGCGATCGAACCGGCAAGATTGGTGTACCTGACCAATACTTCGGAAACGCGCAGGCAGGGCAAGAAGCTGGTGGAGACTCCGGAGTATGACCTGCACATCGGGGAGGAAGATCCGCAGGCAACGGACGGCCTGAAGGTGCATGTCCTGAAGCCGACGCGCGTGATTCGCTTCAGCCGGTTGACGCTGCTGCCGATTGGCCAGGACATCTACGACGAAGGCGGCGGAGTGGAAACGCACGTGGAGTATGGGCCGTACAAGCAGTTCGGCACCGCTCACATGCCGGGCTCGATTGTCATCCAGCGGCCGCGCGAGGCGTACCAGATCACCATTTCGGTGCAGAAGGTAGTGGTGAACGAACCGCTGCCCGACAAACAATTCGAACTGCAGATTCCCAGTGACTACAAGGTTCAGACGCTCCAGTGAGGACCGGCCCTGCGGACGGCGGCTCTGGCGCGTTTGCCGGGTTCGCTTGCTTCAGTCGCTCACGTTTGCACTTGTATTGACCGGACTGAATCCCACATCTCTTCGAAATGCGCGGCCCCCGTTTTACTGGCAGCTAGATGAAGCGGTCCAGGTGGGCGCGGGTAGCATGGTCTGCTATGGCGGCGTTGATCTCTAGCGCGAGGGCGAGCACGTCGCGGCCTTGCCCGCCGGTGACTTGCGGTTGCTGACGCGTGCGGACGCTTTCCAAAAACGATTCGATTTCGAGGCGCAACGGCTCGCCGGTGGTGACATCAGGTTTGGAGAGCGCGAGCCCGCTGAGAAGGCTGGCTGCATCGGATCGGGCCGACGCACTGGATGATTGCGGCTTCACGTCGATGAAGAGCAGGTCCTGGCGGGCGTAATCGATGGAGACGTACTGATGCGGCTGAAAGAAGCGGAGCTTGCGGACACGCTCGGTGCTGACGCGGCTTGCTGTGAAGTTGGCGACGCAGCCGGAAGCGAACTCGATGCGGACGTTGGCGATGTCGACTTTGCGTGAGAGGACGGGAAGTCCGACGGCCTGGAGGGAGTGGACCGGCGATTGGACCAGGCTAAGGACGATATCGAGGTCGTGCACCATGAGGTCGAGGATGACGTCGACGTCGAGCGAGCGCGGGGTGAAGATGCTGAGCCGGTGCGCCTCGAAGAACATGGGCATGTGGATGTAGGGGTGCACGGCGAGCACGGCGGGGTTGAAACGCTCCAAGTGACCGACCTGGAGGATGCGGCCGTGACGCGCGGCTAGGTCGATGAGCGCGTCGGCTTCAGCAAGAGATGCCGCGATCGGCTTTTCAACCAGAACATCGATGCCCGACTGGAGCAGCGCACCTGCGATGGCGGCATGGGCGCTGGTGGGCACGCAGACGGAGGCGGCGTGAAGCTCGATTTCGCCAGCGGCGCGCGCGGCTAAGCAGGCATCGATGTTCTGGAAAATGCGGCTGTCCGGAAAATCGGATCGCAGCGCCTGTGCGCGGGCGGGGTCGCTTTCGACGATGGCGCCAAGCCGGACGGACTCGCCGGTGCCCGCGCTCAATTCGCGAATGACGCGGAGATGATTGCTGCCGAAGGCGCCCGCGCCGATGACGGCATATCCGATGGACTGAGGCGGTGCGGACGCCACTGAACTACTGTGCGCCGCTCTTGCCTTCGACGGCCCGGAGGCAGCGCGTGTAGAGCTCGAGCAGGTGAGCGACCTGATCTTCCGCTTTGTTGGCGGAGGGCGACGTGAAGCCGGTAGAACCGACGGCGGGGCGGCCAACCCCGGCCGTGGTTGCGATGAATTTGAGCAGGTCGAGGGCGATGTCTTCGTTGCGGCGCGCGGCGCTGGAAAATGTCGCGGGTAGATCCATGTGCGTCCTCCGAGGCGATGCTATCAGGTGCTTGCCGCACGGGCAAAAGCGCCTGCGGCGCGTTTTGTGGGATTCGCTTCCTTTGGTCGCTCACTTCTGATGTCGTCGCTCAGGCGATGTTGAAGAGCGGATTCCTCGCTCCTCTGCCCGCAGATCCTGTTTCGAGAGATAGCGGATTCCTCCAGTTCGCTTCGCTCCGGCCGGAATGACGAACTGGAGTGACGTGCTAGGGGATAGGTGCGATGGTGAGGCAGACGCGGCCGACGATGACATCGGATGGCATCTCGTGTGGGCCGAGGGCGAGCAATTGCACAGGGTAGTTGAGCTCGATTGGACGGAGAATGAGGCGATTGTTTTCAAACTCGACAAGCCGGAACTGCAGTGCGTTGCCGACGCGCACCGCGAAGACAGATGGTTGCGGTGGCTGGTAGGGGACAGGCGAGTTGTAGTGGCGGTCGATGATGGCAATGGTTCCCGGCGGCAGCAGGGGTTGCATGCCGGAAGCGTGCTGTCGTGTGAGACGGACAGAGACGAAGCGAGACCAGGAGCGGCGCGAAGTGGCGCGACGGGAGCGCATCTGCTCGAGTATGCCGAGCGGGAGCTGCACGAGGTCGAGTGCTGCCGAGCTGGGCGGCACCGCGTCATGGATGGCAGTGCTTGGTGCCACAACGGGAACAGCAGTGTGGGTAATACTGCTTGCTGCTTCACGCGGAGTGGGGGGAGTGTCTTCGAGGGCGAGCAGATCTCCGACAGTGAGCATCTGGGCGGCGAGCAGGCGGTCAAGAGCGCCGAGACTAAGGGTGCGGCGCCGGCGGAGGAAGTTGGAGATATGGGAGGGCTGGAATCCAGTCTGGCGGGCGAGGAGAGCTCCATTCACACTGCCTCGATCGATCCGCCGGAGGAGTTCCCTGCGGAGGCGCTCTTGCAGTTGGGTGAAGTTCATTGTGGAAAGTTAGCCAGTAGATAAAGATGCCATAGCGATGAATTGTCTGGGAGAAACGTAACTGTAACCGCTTCCTGTGGTAATTGGCTTTCGGGAATTTCCTGGCAACCTGCACTCTCCTGTTGGCGTCGGCATTGTTGACGCTATCGACACCAGTGTTTAGAGTCGCATTGCTTTCACCTGCAATTGCGGAGAAGCGCGTTGATGAAATAACAACTGCTGCGACGGACCAACAAAGTCTGGCCGTGGATGGATATGTTGTCGACGCCGCGACAATAAATTGCGGAGCGAATGCGGATTTTTCACCCGGAATCGATCTGTGCGCACGTGGAAGCCCCACCGCTGTTCAGCGGCGGACGGCTATTCCTGCAGCAAGCTGCCGGCAGTCCCATGCGGACGCGAGAGAGCAGTCAATAGATAACGAGTCTGCCGCGACACCAATGTTGCGACGGCAGGCCTAATGGGCCTTGGAGAAACGATGGAGTATTTGCGCGTTCAATTGAAGGTATGTGAAGGATGCGGAGGTCTTTGGTACCGCACACAAAGTGAGAGTGTTTACGGACGCTGCTGCGCGGGCAAGGTGGCACAGCATGCGAAGGCAAAGCCGGAGCGGCGGCGCGGGCGAGAGGCGAGTCGGCATCCGATGGCGATGAGCCAGACGGTTGTGACGGGAGGCGCGAAATGAGCGCCGCCCTGGTGGTGCGGTGTGTGCAAGCGAAGAGGGCCGGTCAGAAGGAGGAGCAGGCGGAGACGCCGGCAACAACAAAAGCACCTGTGGAGGTGGCTTTCTACCGCAAGTACACAGAAGGAATGCTACGGCGGTATATGTATCGTTCGATGGAAATTGGCAAGGTGCCGTCGCTACTCGGAGATTTCACTTTCCGCGGGAAATCGAGTAACCGGAAGGGATACACCTTCGAGGACTCGGTGATCTTTGTACACGATGTGGAGCGCTGCCTAGGGCGACTGAACCGTCTGGAGCGCGAGCTGGTGGGCAGGATTGCGCTGCAAGAGTACACGCTGGCGGAGACTGCCGCGTTGACGCGCATGAGCGTGCGGACGGTGGTACGGCGTTATTCGGAAGCACTGGACCGGCTGACGCAGGTATTTTTGCGGCTGGAACTGCTGCAAGTGCCCGGCGGTTGCTGATTGTCAAGCCCTGACCAACTATGGAGCAGATGCTAAGTAGAAGTAGTCATAGGAGTTAGATAACTGCAAAAAAATGCCAATTCATTGTTGGCAGATTGATATTCTGGATTTAAGAGTTGAGACGAGAAAAAGGGGTGGGGCGCTGGAGCGCTTCACCCTTTTGTTTTTTGTCTGGTTTGGATGTGGATTAGAACGTGGGTAAGAAGAAGGCAGTGCGCAGGGGCGGGAAGTTCGAAGCAAGAGAAGCCGTAGCGAAGGTTAGCGCGGCAGAGCAGATACCAAAGAGAGAAACAGAGGCAAAAGAGACGGCAGGCTCCGGGGCAAAGAAAGAAAAAAAGAAGCGTCCAGTGCCATGCATTCAGCGCTATACGGATGTGGAATTTCGCCGCGAGTTTCCTAAGGTTTTTGAAGCGCTGATGGAGAAGGCCAAGGCGGCCGGCACGGCGGAGACCCGGCTGCTGCTGCAGATTGGGAAGTTCGGCGATCCGAAGGCGGCGAAGCGGCGTGGCGCGAAGAGCCTAAGCGAAATGCTGATGGATGAATTGAAGCGGCGGCAGGATGAGCGAGAAGCGGCCGCAGATGAAGCGAAGAGAGAAGCAAGTTAAGTGAGCAGCGGGGGAGCGACGGGTGACGGCGATGCTGACAATGGATAAGTGCTGGTGGCGCGGGATGCTGTGGCTGATGGGTTTATTGCTATGGATGCCGATGCGCGGTCTCGCAGTACAAACCACAAACATCCAGGGCACCGTATACAGGGCGGATGGCTCAGTGGCCCAGGGAACGATGCTGGTGAGCTGGCAGGGTTTTACGGCGGCGGACGGAAGCGCAGTTGCTGCAGGAAACATGACGGTGACGATTGCGCCGGATGGAAGCGTGAATATGGCGCTGGCTCCGAATGCGGGGGCGAATCCGCAGGGGTCGTACTACACGGTTGTGTATCACATGAACGACGGCACGGTGCAGAAGGAATATTGGGTAGTGCCGGTGGGACCGACGGCGACGATTTCCCAGCTGCGGGCCAGGGTGGTTCCGGCGGCGGTAGCCCAGCAATCGGTCACGCAGCAGTATGTCGATACATCGATCAGCACCTCCATTGGCGCACTGCAGGGGAGCTACTTGCAGTTGAAGGGCGGGACGATGGGAGGCGCGCTGAGCCTATCAGGCGATCCGACGTCGGCACTAGAGGCGGCGACGAAGGAGTATGTGGACGCCCATGTCGGGACGCAGGCGGATTGGAACGCAACAGTTGGCTCGGCGAAGATCCTGAACAAACCGACTCTTGCGGCCGTAGCCAGCTCAGGCAGTTATGCCGACCTAAGCGGCAGGCCGGCGCTGCCGACCTCGGCCATCGTGGGCATATCGGACGCTCAGGCCCTCACTAACAAGGTCGTGGACGGTGTAACGCCTGCAACGATGGGATTCCTTGATGCCACGAGTTCGATTCAGACGCAGCTCAACGGCAAGCTCCACGCCGCAGTCGCCGACATCAGCGGCCTCTATTCGAGCACGCAGTATACGCCAGCACAGGTGACCTGGATCGACACCGCGTTCGCGGGCACGGCGGATGCATCGATCATAGGAGCGAAGCCGGAAATCGTCGACACCCCAGGATCGACGTGGATAAATGGTCCTGGAGAATACTTTGCAAGCGGCGGCGGCCTGAATCTAACAACTGGCGGATCGGTGGCGCTACTGAATACTGGCAAGACGCAATCCACAGTCACATGGACAAACGTTACGTTGACGAGCGGAGACATTGATTTCGGGATAAACATGAATGCGGGATATACGGAAGGGGTCGTGCTTGCGATGAATGTCGCGACACATACATGGACCCTGTACGACTTCGGCGTTTCTCCCTATGTGACATTGGCCTCGGGCACCTTTACCGGCAGCAGCGGCAATATCGTGATGACCATCGGTACTGGCGGGGCAGTTAGTGGAAGCGCATTTGGACAGGCCTTCTCTGCCACGCTCGCATCGAATAGCGCCACGCGGAATTTGACATACATCTCCGTAAATCCTCACGGTGGCGCGGCCTCGGTAGGGCATCTCACGCAGACGGCATCCGGCTATGTTTCGTCCACGGTGCCATGCTCCGGCTTCTACAGCTCGGACGGCACCTGCTCCACATCGGGCGTCAACAGCTTTGTCGTGAATGACAATAACGGTCACCAGGCATCGCTCCCGGAAAAAGGAACTTCCACAGCCACAACACTCACAGGCGCTCAGCTTACGACGATTGCATGGCAGGACGATCTGAAGGCTGGCATTTACGATCCGCGCGATCCGCGATGGGGGAATATCTATGGCACTCCCCTCCAGCAAGCACAAGCAGCGCAGGCGATGTCGAATCAGATGGCCTGCGATGTCGCGACAGGTGTAGTAGCGCATGCTGTAGCGAAATGGCCGCAGGGAAGTTTCTATGTCGATAGCCTTCTAATCGCTCCAGGATCGAGCTGGGAAGGTACACCGACGGCGGCTGGCGGCACTAATTTGCATTCTCTGTACAACGACCATCTGACAGTGCAGATGCCGCAGAGTATGACCGCCACCTGTTCCGATGGTGCCAGCCATACTGATGGTGCTTCGCAAACCCACATCAGCCACTTCACCCTGACCGGCTGTGCGAATGGTGGGTGCTCTAACGCTCCTGGCGATACCGGAATCTATGCCAACGGTGGCCCCGGAAATAATGGCATTGAGGTATCGACCACAGCAGCCAGCATTGAATACGTTACTGCCAGCTACTTCGGTGGGTTTGGTATCCATGTCGATGGCCAGGACACAAAGGCATACCACAATTCAGTTAACAATAACGACAACTGGTACTACTACGGCTACTACAAGGGTGCAGGCGAAAGCCTGGTCAGCCCCGAAACCAGTGTTACGACGACAGGAACAACTAGTTCAGTTTCATTGAGCTGGACGGCTGTTAGCGGAGCAACAGGCTATGTCGTTTATCGCGGTACAACGGCTGGCGGTGAGTCTGTCTTCTATACGACGACGAGGAACAGCTTTACGGATACGGGAGCTGCCGCTAACGGAGGACGAAATCAAAAGTTCAGCACAACAGGAGTAGCTGCGCCAGGTACGATCACGCCGACGGCTTCGACGACGGGCGGCACGCTCGCCGCCGGAACCTACTACTACACGGTGACAGCGTTGGGGCCAGACATCTACGGTGTCGGCGGTTGGCACGGCAGCGCAGAGTTGGTTGGGACGGATGTCCAGGCGGACGGTCTGGAAGCTTATGGATTGTTCGACGAGCCGACGGTCTTCACCTATCACCACTTGGCGAACATTATTACGGGAGGCGGAGACGGTCACTTCGACCATTTCTGGCCGCAGCTTGGCCAGGTAGGTATCGCGCAGCCTTATGCTGCTGGCCTGGGTACCCAAATCGAAAACGTTCGCGTGGATTTCGCGCGCCTGGAAGGTATCTGGATCAGTGATGTCGGTGTCTACGTACGTGGAGGGATCATTGATGGAAGCTGCACCGGAGCGAACGCGCGGACGATCAATACCGGACAGGATTACAGTCGCTACGCCGGCAAGTGTGATCAGTTGACATCGTGGGGCGGCGGCACGAATGTGAGTGGGGTTTGGTTCGCCGACAACAATGGATTCGGCCCCACCTACAAAACAGCAGATGTTCTGGTAAACGGTGGCGGTTCAGCTACTCACAATATCAATGGGGCCTTCGAATTCCTTCCCGGACAAGGGGTAGAGGCCGGCTATCTCTTCGAGCCGGCAACTACAGGGGCGGTGAATGTGACAGGCCCGCAACCGAGCGTGCAAGGTCTGTGGCAGATCAACCCGAGCGATACAAGCCCGATCACGTATACGGGCTTCACTCAAGAGCAGTATGGGCAGACATTCTACGTGCAGGGCGGCAATGCTAACGTCACGCTTTTGAACAACCCGCCTTATCTGACCACTTGTTCCGGGCAAAATATAAATCTGGGTACCGTCCGGGGATTTTTAGAGTTCCAGATTGCCGGCGGAGGTTATGTATTCGCGACGGAGATATGTCATTCACAGCCGATCGTTGGGAGTTCGGAGACGGTGGCATTCTCAGCCACGCCGACGTTTTCGAAGGCGACTCGAGCGAGCATGATCACGCTGACGGCGGCTATTACCGGCTTTACCCTCGCGGCTGGAACCGATGGCCAGGAGAAGACGCTCACCTTCTGCCAGAACGGGACTGGTGGATTTACTGTGGCGGGGCCAGCCAACGTGCACGGATTCTTCACGGTGGGCACGATGGCCAATAAGTGCTCGTCCCAGCATTTCACGTATTCGGCGGCACAGTCGTCATGGCTGGCAGATTCGCCCGGTGTCGCGAATGAGTGAGGCAGGATCGCGATTGCTTCGTCGCAGATACGTAAGGGAACGCGCGGCGCTTAGCGGAACGTGATCACGAACAGAAGGTTAGTAACAGAGAAGGCCTCGCGAAGTTGCGTGGCCTTTTGCTTTTTGGAGATGTTGAGCTGCAGCGGCTGATCTGAAGAAGGAGCTCCGTTGCAGGCAGGTGAATTAGAAGGAGGAGTAAATGGGAATGAATAATGTTTTTGCAGAGATCGGCCACGGTGTCGAAGTTGCGGTAAAGGATGTACTTCACGGAGCGAAGGACGTGCTGAGTGTGGGCGGCAAAGTGCTTAAGGTGATTTCCGATGTGAAGGCGATGTCTCCTGAGTTCAGGTCGAATTTGGCGACACTGGTGGATGATGCGAAGGCGATTGCAGTGCCTCTTACGCCAGTTATCGCAGCCGGCGGAGAAAATGTCGCTGCCGATCTCATGGCGCTGGCGCCGGTTACCGAGGATGTGCTGAAGCTCGTGAAGGACTTCATTGCTTTCCTTCCGAGCGTTGAGGCTGCTCTCAAGTTGGTGGGTGGGGATCTGACGAGCGCGTAGCCCAATACTTCCAGGTGGTTAGGCGACGGCATGAAGCCGATTCGTTCAGCACTGAAATTCGTTCAGCACGGGGATATAGCGAGCCGAGATGAATGGTGATCTGGTGGAGTTGCTGGCACTGGGGCGGATGCTGGACGAGCCAGCCGAGGCGCTGGGCGGCGAAACGGCTGGAATTTTTCTAGCGGAGGTGCTGTTGAAGGTGCGGACGCGCATGGGGGCGTTCGCACCGCTCAGGCCAAATCGTGCACAGAGAGAGTTCCAGCGGCGTCGTGGCCGCGCCAATATTGTGCTGAAGGCGCGGCAGATGGGTATCAGCACGTGGGTGGCGGGACGATTCTTTCTAAAGACGGTGACGCAGCCGGGCACGTTGAGCATGCAGGTGGCGCACACACAGGAAGCGGCAGAAGAGATCTTTCGCGTGGTGCGGAGATTTCATAGCGAGCTGCCGGAGGGATTGCGAGAGGGGGCATTGCGGACGTCACGGGCGAATGCACGTTCGCTGGTATTTCCGGAGCTGGACAGCGAGTATCGCGTCGAGACGGCGGGCGATCCGAATGCAGGACGCGGGCTGACGGTGCAGAACCTGCACTGCTCTGAGGTGGCGCGATGGCCGGGCGACACGCGAGCAACACTTGCGGGTTTGCTGGCGACCATGCCGGCGGGGGGCGGCGAGGTGGTGCTGGAGTCCACCGCGCAGGGCGCGCATGGCTGTTTCTATGAGGAGTGGATGCATGCAGAGGCGAATGGCTGGGTGCGGCACTTCTTTCCGTGGTGGTGGGAGGCGAGCTACCGGCTGGATGTGAGTGCGGATGCAGAGTCGGAGGAGGAGCGCACGCTTGTCTCGAAGTATGGATTGACGCGGGAGCAAATCGCTTTCCGAAGGCGGTTGCAGCGGCAGTTCGGTGTGCTGGCGCGGCAGGAGTATCCGGAGAGTGCAGATGACTGCTTCCTCGCGAGCGGTAGCTGCGTGTTCGACACAGAGGCGATCGACCGGCGATTGCGCGATGTGCCAGCGCCGGCAGAGCGGCGCTGGGCAGGTGCGCTGGAACTCTGGTTGAAACCAATGCCGGGACGTGAGTACCTGGTTTCTGTGGATCCGGCGGGCGGTGGGAGTGAAGGCGACTACGCGGCGATACAGGTGCTGGATGCGGCGACTGGATTGCAGTGCGCGGAGTTCCAGGGGCGGTGCGGATTGCTGGAGCTTGCGCAGCGGGCGGCGACGCTGGGGCGCGAGTACAACGGTGCGATGCTGATTGTCGAGCGGAACAATCATGGTGCGGGCGTGCTTGCGTATCTAACCGGCACAGTGCAATATGCACGGCTGTATCAGCAGGACGGGCAGGCAGGATGGCTGACGACGGCGTTGTCGCGACCGCGTGTGCTGGAGCATGTGGAGCGATTGCTGGGTGAACGGGCGGAGGGCGTGATGAGCGCGCGGCTGCTGCGGGAGATGAAAACCTTTGTGCGGGACGCACGTGGACGGACCGGCGCGGCGCAGGGGCAGCACGACGATCTGGTGATGGCGATGGGGATCGGACTCGCTGTCCGGGAACTGACCGTCCGGGCGATTGCACCTGCGCCTGCGGCTCGGGATGTGGGTCTCGCTCCCTTCGGCCGCTGACAGAAATAGGTGTGGTCGAGCGGAGAGGCTGCAGGTTCGTCGCTGCGCTCAGAATGACGGAAGTATCGGATCGGAGCGGGACCGTTAGAATCGCTGGCAGGAGATGGACGCGTGGCGGTGTTGGCGGTGCAGCAGATCCGGGCGATGCGTGGCGGTGCACAGAGCCAGTTGATGCTCGGCTCGGATGAGAACCTGTGGGTGGTGAAGTTTCAGAACAACCCGCAGCATCCGCGGGTGCTGGCGAACGAGTATCTGGCAACGCGGCTGGCGGCGAGTGTGGGGCTGACGGTGCCGGCATCCGATGTGATTGAAGTGACGGAGTGGCTGATTGCGAATACGCCGGAGCTGGTGATCCAGATACCAGGAGGGCGGGAACGTTGCCACGCAGGGCTGCATTTCGGGTCGCGGTTTGTGGGCGGCTTGATGCCGGGGCAGGTGGTCGATACGCTGCCGGAGCCACAACTCGCGGAGATAAAGAACCTGCGCGAATTTGCCGGCATGCTGGTGATAGATAAGTGGATGTCGAACGTGAATGGGCGACAGGCGGTATTCGGCAAACGCCCGCGGGAGCGGCGGTACACGGCGACATTCATTGATCAGGGATATTGTTTCAACGCCGGTGAATGGAAGCTGATCGACACGCCGCTGCGGGGCGTGTTTGCGAGCAACCTGGTATATGAGCGGGTAGTTGGATGGGAGAGTTTCGAGCCATCGCTGGGCCGGGTGGAGCAGATGGACCCGCAGACGATATGGTCCGCAGCGGAGTCGATTCCGCCAGAATGGTATGGCGGCGACACAGCAGAGCTGGAGCAACTGGTAGAAGCGCTGATTGCGCGGCGTGCGCGCGTGCGAGAGCTGATCGACGGGTTTCGAGAATCACATCGGATGCCGTTTCCACACTGGGGCAGGCCCGCTGCAGAGGTTGTGCCGGCGATTTTTGCGGAACCATTCCCAAAGGGGGAGTGGGAGACGAAAACAGGCGCGGGGAAGCTGGTGATGTAGGTGGTGGGGTGGAACAATGCGGGTGGGGTGAGGGAGTGGAGCAGGAGTTACGAAGCGGAGTTCGGCAGTGACGGATCGGCAGAGATGTGAGTTCTCGCTGATCCGGTATGTGCCGGATCCGGTGAAGAACGAGTTCGTGAATATTGGCGTGCTGCTGAGGAGCGAGGACGCGCGGGCGGCGGTGCGTTTTACGCACGACTGGAGCCGTGTGCGTTGCGTGGACCCGGATGCAGATACAACGATGCTGGAGGCGTTGGAGGCGGAGATAGCCCGGCGGCTGGCGCAGGATGCGCGAGCGGGTGTCGCGTCGCTCGAGGATGCGCTCTCGAATGCGGTGCAGCTGACTGAGGCCAAGGCGTGCCTCGCGGAGTCTTTTGCAACAGAGCTGGAGGGATTGATGCAGCTCTATGTGCTGACGGCGAAGCGGCGTCGGGAGAGCCGGAAGACAGGCCGAACTGCGCTGCAGGCGAGGATACGCACCGAGTTTGAGCGTGCGGGAGTGTGGGCGCTGATGCAGCGGCGCATCGAAGCGGCGAGGTATACGCGGGCAGGTGATCCGCTGCGCATCGATTGCGGCTATCGCCCGAATGGAGTGGTGCGGATGTTTCAGGCTGTCTCGCTGGCCGGGGATGTGGAGGGCGCGAAAGTATTGGCGTTTTCTTCGGCGGATCTGGTGGAAGGCGTCGCTCGCGTGGAGCACGCAAAGCTGGAGTTGACGGCGATCGTTGAGCCGATTCGGGACGTTGCCGGGGAAGATGTGGAAGAGGAGCAAGCATCGTATCGCTTTGGAGTGGAGACGATGGAGCGTGAACATATTCGTGTGCTGACGACCTCCGACTTGGGTCGCGTGGCAGAGACGGCGAGGCGGGAGTTGCGGGTGTAACGAGCGGCAGCAAGCGAGTCCAAACTGCTGACGGAATACGGAAGTTTGCAATCAACGCCAGGGTGAAGCTATACGCTTCGCCCTTTTTCTTTTGTGGTGAGACGAGTTGAAAGGGTGAGGCGAATGAGTGTGCGAGCGAATATACGTGAGCTTTGGCGCCGGGTGAGTTCCATGGATGCAGGCAGTGGCCAGACGGTACTGCCGCGGCAGACGCAGTTTTTGCCGTCAGTACTGAACCCGTATCACGCGGGACAGGCGCTGCTGCCCAAGCCGACTCCGGAGAACCTGCGGCGTTTTGCGGAGACACCGGTGGTGCGGCGCGCGATCAACCTGATTAAGGATCGGGTGGCGGCGATGCAATGGCAGGTGCGGGTGCGGGCGCATTGCGCCGTACCGGCCGATGCAGCGGAACGAATGACGGCGTTGCGGTGGTCGCTCGAAGAGCCGAACGAATCGGATTGCCTGCGCACCCTGTTGGAGCAAGTGCTGGAAGACATGCTGGTGGGTGGCTTCGGCGCGGTGGAGATGGAACTGACTGGAATTGCGGAGCGTCCGGTTGCGCTGTGGGCGGTGGATGGCGCGACGATCCGGATCAATCCGAAATGGCAGAGCGGGAATGAGGTGCCGCGATATGCGCAGGCGAATCTGCTGCAGAGTCCGGATAAGGCGGTGCCGCTCGATGATGACCAATTGATGTACATCCGGATGAATCCGCGGACACATACGCCCTTCGGTCTGGGCCCGCTGGAAGTTGCCTTCGAGACCGTGAACAGCCTACTGAGTGCGCAGCGCTTCGCGGGCAAGCTGGCGAGCAATGCCGTGGTGCAGTATGCGCTGTGGCTGAACGAAGCGACGCCAGCCGAGCATGAGCGGCTGATCCGCTGGTGGCAGGACGAGGTTGAGGGCACGGGGCGCGTGCCGGTTTTGAGCACGGAGCAGAAGCCGGAGGTGCTGCGCTTCGGCAGCGGAACCGATGCCGATCTGCGCATGGAGTGGCAGACCTTTCTGATCCGGATGGTGGCAAATGCCTTCAGCTTGCCGCCGATGCTGCTGGGCCTGGAAAACGATGTGAACCGCGCCAGCTCTTCGGAATTCGGCGACGAGGCATTTCGCGGAGCGGTGGTGCCGGTGGCACGCCTGCTGGAGCAGCACATCACACGCGACGTCTTCGGCAAACGGTTGGGATGGCGGGAGTTCGAGTTCCGGTTCACGGAGCTCGAGTCGCGTGATGAGGCGACGGAGTTGCAGATCCAGATGGAATTGTTGAAGGCGGGAGTGCTGACAGTCAGCGAAGTCAGGTCGCTGCGCGGATTGGGGGCCGTGCAGCCGGAGGAACAGGCAGTGGACATGGGAACGAATCAGGAGATCGGGGAGACGGAATGAAGCTGGATGCGATGGCGGTGACGATGCCGCTGGTGCGGGACCATCCCAACCGGGTGCCGTTTGAGGGAGTGCTGACGTATGTGGATGTGCCGAGCGATCGCGCGCCTTCGGGTTCGCGGGGCCGGCGCGTGATCCTGACGCATGGGGCGGCAGATGCGGCCCTTCCTTCGCTGCTCGGCATGGCGGTGGATTTTTGCCCTGGATGGGACGGCCACGATGCGCGGCGCAAGTGCGGGATTATCACGGACGCGGAGATCGTGAGCTCGCGCGGCGGTACGGGTGAAGTGCGGGTGGCGGGATATCTGTTCGGGCGAGATTTTCCGGAGGTGGAGCGGCATCTTCGCTCTACACCAGCCGAACAGATGGGCATGAGCTACGAGCTGGCGGATGCTCACGTGGAAGACATGCGGGCTTCGGTGTGGCGGCTGACCAAGGTGACCTTCACGGGAGCAGCGATTCTGTTGCGCGAGAAGGCGGCGTATGGACGGACGTCCTTCCGCTTGTGCGCAGCGAAGAGCAGTGGCGGGAGAAAGCAGGCGCTGGCGGCACATCGCGCTTGAGGCAAGTGAAACTGCGGCACAGGAAGTGAAACGCACAGGAAAGCGAGGAGACGATGGACGAGCATAATGCAAGTGGGACGGCGATGGAGGCCACAGAGCGTCTGCAGGCGGCGACCGAGAGGCTGGAGAAGACGGTCGCATGGCTGGAAGAGCGGCAGGCAGCAATGACCGGTGACGTGGCCAGGATTGTGGCTACGGTGGATGCGACTGCCGATGCGCGGCAACGCGAACTGGAGCGGAAGCTGGAAGAGGCCGAGCAGCGGATTGTTGAGCTGAAGGCGCAAGCAGCGTCTGCTACGGGAGCACGCAAGACAGTTCCGGTTTCGGCCATGCAACTGCTGGCAAAGCAGGGCATCAGCAGCGTGGACGGGCTTGAGGCTGGCTCGCTGGACGCTGCATTGACGGGGTTGAGCCTGGAGCAGCGGGTTGCGGTGAAGGCGCAACTGATCCGGAGCGGCGCTCTGGCATAAAGCGGATTGAGAGGCGGAGGGGGAAAGTAGATTCCTCCACTTCGCGGTTCCGCCGCTCCGGTCGGGATGACGAGAGTGAACGAGGGTGCGTGCTGCGGCTTGATGCGGCATGCGCCTTTTTTGTTTCGCAACAGTGACTGCTCTTTTTGAGAGCGAAAGGAAGAATTCATGAACGCACAGTTTCTCGATATTCACTCGGCGGCAGACTTCATCGGGCCCGGCGCGGTTGAGGTTCCGTTTTATCAAACCGAAATTACCGACCTGGTTCGCCGCCGCGGCATGTTCGGCCAGCGCATCAAGCAGGTGCCAGCCACTGGCCATCCATCGCGGTACTTCGAACAGACGGCACTCCCGAATCCGGGCACAGCCGGGTTCGTCGATCCGCGCAACATCACTCCTTCTCTGGTGACTCCGACCCGCGTCGAGCGGAGTGTTCCGTTGAAGGGCCTGGTTGCTCAGCTGAACTACAACCTGTTCGACATGGAGCTGGGTGCGCAGCAGAAGCAGTTCGCATATCTCCAGGCGAAGGACCTGATCGACACAGTCGATGGCGTGCTGCACACCCACGATATTGCGTTGTGGAACGGCAACGACACATCGCTGAGCACGCCGACCACCACACAGTACTTTGGCGCAGCCGGCCAGATTGCGGCGGGCGGTAATGTGGCGACGATCACGGCTACGGAAAGCATCGTGGACGGGATCAAGTCGCAGATTGCGCACATGGTGTCGAGCACCAACTTCGCTGTGCGTCCAACCGCGATCTATGCCAACCCGGTGCTGCTGGACCTGATCGACCGCGAGATGAAGACCGAGTTCAACGTGGTGCTCAGTTCGCGTGAGATCACGAGCGGCTTCACGGTGAAGACGCTCTCCACCCAGGCGGGCGAATTGCCGCTGATTCCGGAGTGGGCGCTGAGCTACACCGGGACGCCTGGCTCGGGCACTGCATCGCTGCCGGCCTACATCGTGACGGAAGACCTGATCGAGTATCACTGGCTGAGCGAGTCGGCTCCACGGATCTTCCAGCTCGGCGTGCCGAACTCTCTGGCTTCGCAGTATGTGGTTGTGAAGTTCGGCGGACTGGTGGTGAAGGGCGCGAACTATGCGCACGCACAGGTGACGGTGCAGCGTTAGAGCGCGAAGGCTGCCCGAACCTGAGCAGCACACGCGGCGCTACGAAAGGGGCGGTCCGATGACCGTCCTTTTCGTGCGCGAATTTATGCCAGAGATGTAATACCACGCGGCCCGGCACAAGACCGCGGATGAGGAGAAGTGCGGATGGCCTACTTAGAGACAACGGAGTACGAGAGCTACGGTCTGGCAGCCGACACAACCGACGACTGGATTGCTGTGGCATCCGGGATGATAGATGCCTATTGCCGGCGCTCCAGCATATTAGCAACACAGTATGTGGAGAGATTGCGCGTTGTGGAGGGCAGCCAGACGGTGCGGCTGAGCTATCTCCCTCTGGTTGCGGTATCACCCGCCACCATGCCGCTGGTGATGGTGCGGGGTCGATATATGCGGCCGCGTCGCGGCGAACTATGGCCGGTGGGGCTGGAGGTGGTGGCCTATGCGTTCTCACTGCCTGGGGCATGGGCACAGGTGGATCCCACATCTATCGACTTTATGCCGGATACGGGCGAGTTGACGCTGCCTTACAACGTGCTGGGATTGCCCTATAGCGAGGTCGAGGTGACCTACACGGCGGGATGCGCCACGGTGCCGGGACCGGTGAAGATCGCCTGCGCGCAATTGGTAAAGAATGCGCAAGCCACGCCGGGGCTAAACGTGAAGACCGCCAAGATGGACACGATGTGGATGCAGTACTTTTCCGACTCGCTGATGGATGCACAGGTACAGCAACTGCTGCGGCCCTATGTGGCGACGAGGCTGGGATAGAGATGAGTGACCTAAGCGTGAGATCGAAGCAGGGAGGGTGGCAACGAATGGCGGATGCACTGCTGCGCTCGCTGGGAGGATCGGTAGCCCTGTTGCGGATGCCGGCCGTGGCAACCAACGCGATTGGAGAGCAGTTGGGAGCGCCGGCGGCGGGCTTTACGGATCTTCCGCTCTCTCCCGCGGCATTTCGTAAAGTGCGGGTTCCGGTCACCGATGGCAACCAGGCGAAGTATGAATTGCTGATCTCCGCTTCGGCGGTGGAAGCGCAGGTGAGCCAGCTTGGGCTAACGTCGGCCGAAGTGCTCTTCGCCATGGGATTGGGAATAACAGTGGGCAACGAGTTCTTCGTGATTGAAGGCGTCTCCTTCACCAGTGCCGCGGGGTTGGCCTGCCTGTACCGCGTGCTCCTGCGGGAAGCCGCCACGCAGAGCTATTGAGAGGACAAGATGAAGAAGGCACGTGATTCTTTCTATGTGGCGATGCGTGATCGGCTGCAGGTGCTCAATTCGACGCGGCAAGTCATGATTCGCGGTGTTTGGCGCCCCGGTGTGCTGGTGGAGGAGAACGAGAGCTTTGCCGCGATCGTTCCCGATAACGTATTTGTTCTGCGCTGGACGAAGGCGCGGGTCGATGAGCAGCACGCGCTGATGCGTACACAACAGACTTGCGAGATCCAGTACCAGACCGCCGGCACAGCCTCTGCTGGCGGACTGGATCGCGGCACGCTGCTGACGGAGATGGATGCGGAGCTGTTATCGATTCTGCAACCACCACAGGTACAGAAGACCGACTACAGCGTCGCCCCTCCGGTCGCGATGGGCACGCGTGTGTCGTGGACTGGGCCGGTACTTGGACCGGTGACGCGCGAGCGTGACCGCATGTTACGCAAAGCTGAAATTACGGTGATGGACTACCAGGAGACAGGAGAGCTATGAGTACACCAGCATTGGTGATGCAGCCGGGCCTTCCACCTTCGGTGCGTCGAGTACGCGGCTATTTTGCGCCGGTC
>JBJMGC010000040.1:0-8846 GCA_045808105.1 Acidobacteriaceae bacterium
TCTCTGCCAATGGTGAGTTGGGCGCAGAGCCTGAGGCACAGAACGCGGTCGGCGTGGTGTTGCAACGTGCGACCATTGCGCCGCGCCAGTCGCAGACGTTTACCTTTCTGCTGGCGTGGCATTTTCCTAACCGGACTCCGGACTGGTGTGGCTGGGACGCGCCGAAGGGCAAGGGTGGTACACGCATCGGCAACTACTATGCAACCCGCTTCAACAACGCATGGGCGGTGGCTGACTATACCGCGACGCATCTCGAATCGCTGGAGCGGCGCACGCGTCTCTTCGCGGATACCTTTCGCGAGAGCACGCTGCCCGCGGCGGTGAAGGAGGCAGCAAGCGCGAACCTTTCGACACTCGCCTCCACGACCTGCTTCCGCACTGCGGATGGTGAGTTCCACGGCTTTGAAGGAGTAGACGACGCGCGCGGCTGCTGCTTCGGCAACTGCACACACGTGTGGAACTATGAGACGGCCACTGCATTCCTCTTTCCGTCGTTTGCCCGTTCGCTGCGCAAGGCGGCATTCGGATATTCCATGGACGATGCGGGTGCGATGCGCTTCCGGCAGCTGCTTCCGGATGGTCACGACCGATTCGGCTGGGCCGCGGCGGATGGGCAAATGGGCCAGATCATGCACGCATATCTCGACTGGAAGCTCACCGGCGACGATGCCTGGCTGCGTGAGATGTGGCCGCGTTTGAAGAAGGCGATCGAGTTCGCGTGGATTCCTGGCGGCTGGGATGCAAATCGCGACGGCGTCATGGAAGGCGTGCAACACAACACCTATGATGTGGAGTTCTACGGGCCCAATCCGCTGTGTGGCATCTATTACCTGGGCGCGCTGCGTGCCAGTGAGGAGATGGCGCGGCGCATGGGCGATACCGCCTCCGCGGCGGAGTATCACCGGCTCTTCGCGCAGGGTAGCCGGTGGATCGATGCAAACCTCTTCAACGGCAAATATTACGTGCAGCAGGTCCGCGGCTTTCGCAATGACCAGATCGCACCGCACATTCGTGGGGATTTCGGCGCAATGGACCCGGAGCATCCCGAATATCAGGTGGGCGATGGATGTCTGGTGGATCAGTTGATGGGCCAATACCTGGCCTATGTTGCCGGTCTCGGCGACCTGGTTTCCGGTGAGAACATGCTGGCCACCCTGTGCGCAATCTACGGCTCAAATTACAAGCGCACGCTGCTGGAGCATGACAATGTGGAGCGCACCTTTGCCCTGAACGACGAGGCGGCCGTGGTGATATGCAGCTATGCCGAAGGCAAGCGGCCGCGCATTCCCTTCCCTTACTATGCGGAAGTCTTTACAGGCCTGGAGCATGCAACCGCCGCGATGATGTTGTACGCCGGCATGATCGACGAAGGCGTCGAATACATCGCCAACACGCGTGCGCGCTATGACGGGGAGAAGCGCAATCCATGGGACGAAGCCGAGTGCGGCCATCACTACGCGCGCGCGATGTCCTCATGGTCGAGCGTGGTTGCGCTCAGCGGTTTCACGTATGACGGCGCAGAAGAGGCAGTCACTGCGGTGCCATTGCCACATAAGATCTTCCGCAGCTTCTGGGCCAACGGAACTGGATGGGGAGAGTTCTCCTATGCGCCAGGCGTCGGTGGCGGCAGACATTTCAGGATACGCGTGCTCGCCGGGAACCTGCGGTGTCGCACTATTGGAGTCGCCATCATTGGACCCGCGCGGGTCTATGTTGGGAAGAAGGAATACAGTTGCCTGGCAATGAGCAACGGCAATACGACGCTCTTCACGCCTGAACAAACGATGGTGATTGCAGAAGGCGAGGAGTTACGGATCGAGGTAGGCGCATGAAGCCTACCGTAGTCTTCGTGGGGGGCTTTCTCGGCGCGGGCAAGACCACCTTGATTCTTGCCGCGGCACGCGAGTTGGAAGAGCGTGGCATGCGCTGTGCAGCCATTCTTAACGACCAGAGCGATGCGCTCGTCGACACTCAGCTTGCGGGATTGCACGACGTGCCGAGCGGTGAGGTGACGGAGGGGTGCTTCTGCTGCCGCCTCTCCGATCTGACGGCGCAGCTCGAAGCAATGCTGGCCTATGCCCCGGATGTGATCTTCGCCGAGCCCGTCGGCAGCTGCACGGACATCACCGCGACTGTCCTGCATCCGCTGCTGCACAAGGCCGTCTATCGGCTGGCGCCGTTCACTGTGTTGGTGGACCCCACGCGCGCCGAAGCGCTGGCCGAGACCACAGCTGACGCGAACATCGCTTTTCTCTTTCGCAAGCAATTGCAGGAGGCGGATATCGTCTGTGGTAGCAAGTCGGATCTGCATGTGCGTTGCCCCGATATCGGCGTGCAGCACATACGCCGGATCAGCGCGCACACTGGCCAGGGTATCGCCGCGTGGCTGGACGAGGTGCTTGCAGGAGAATTGTCGGCTCAAAAAAATGTGCTCGACATCGACTACGCGCGCTACGCGGAGGCAGAGGCGGCACTCGCATGGTTGAACTTCCATGCTGTCGTTGAGCTATGCCAGCCGTTATCGCCGGCGATGCTGCTGGGGCCGTTGATCGATGGATTCGATCGCTCCCTCACAGATGCGCACGTCCAGATCGTTCATCTGAAGACCATCGACCAAACCCCGGCCGGCTACGTGAAAGCAGCGATGTGCGCGAATGGGCAGGAGCCTACGGTAGAGGGCACTCTCGAGGCATCGCCAACTCTGCGCCACGAGATCACTTTGAACATTCGTGCCTTGGGCGAACCGGAGACGATGATTGCAATCGTGGAAAGCGAATTACAAAAGCTCGATGGCCATTTCATTGAGCGTACGATGCGCTGCTTTCGTCCTGCGGCGCCGCGGCCGGAAAGACGCGTGCTGCGGGAGCAGATCGCGGTTGGCCCATAGCTCCACACCAGATGCCTCTATAGCACTTCTCCAAGCCGCCGAATGCCTTCTCGAATCTGCGCAACAGTCAAATTCGCGTAGCCCAGCAGAAATCCCGGCTGCGACGGTTGCCGAAGGTAGTATCCAGCGATACCGTGGATGCCGACGCCAATCTCTGCAGCGCGCGCGATGACCTCCGCCTCAGATACATTCGCGTGCGGCCACATTACGATGTGCGTGCCGGAGCGGCTGCCGGTGATGGTGACCCGATCGCCCACGTGCCGCTCAATGGCCGAGAGCAGCGCTTCGCGGCGAACCGCGTTGGTTCGCCGCGTGCGGCGCAGGTGCCGTTCGTATGCGCCGGATGAGATGAACTCAGCCAACGTCTCCTGCTCCAGCACCGCCGTGTGGCGATCGGCAATCCACTTCGCCGCAATAAACGCCGAGACCAACGGGCGTGGCGCCACTACATAGCCAATGCGCAGCGCGGGAAACAGCGTTCGCGAAAAAGTTCCTATGTACAGCACTCTGCCGTCTCTATCGAGGCTCTGCAGCGGCTCGACAGGTTCTCCCTCATAACGAAATTCGCCATCGTAATCGTCCTCGACAACAACTGCATTCGCGCGCCGCGCCCATGCCAGCAAAGCGAGCCTGCGCTGTAGCGAGAGGACAGCGCCGGTGGGAAATTGGTGTGACGGCGTCACCATCGCGAGCCTTGCATATCGGGGCATCTGGCGGGGGTCGATCCCGTCGTTGTCCACCGGGACTGGCCGCACGCGCAGGCGAGCCGCGAGCAGCACTTGCCGCATGCCGTGATACTGCGGGTCTTCCACAGCGATGGCGTCGCCTGGATTCAGCAGCAGGCGAATCGTCAGATCTAATGCCTGCTGTGAACCATTGACGATAATCACCTGCGATGCGTCACAGTTGATAGCACGAGAACGCCGCAGGTGACTGGTGATTGCCTCACGCAGAACAGGGTGCCCTGCGGCGGCGCCGTATTCATAGGACCGCAGGGGGGCGCTCCTGGTGCGCCGTATCATGATGCGCCGCCACGCCGCCAGCGGAAACTCATCCAGCGAACACTTTCCGTAAACGAAGTCATAACGCAGCAACTGAGGCTCCCCAACGGGTGAGAGCCCACGACCTGCGATCGAGCTCGCGGCTTCGCCGAACTCTGAGAGCCGCACCTGGGCGGAGCTCTGCGGCGCCGGAGCAGGCGATGGATGCAGATGCTCAGAAACGTAAGTGCCCGACCCGCGTCGGCCGGTGATGAATCCTTCGGCGATGAGCTGGTCATAGGCTTGCACAACGACGGTGCGAGAGATGGAGTTTTCTTCGGCGAGTTCGCGTGTCGAGGGCAACGCCTCGCCTGGCCGCAGAGCGCGCTCCATGATGCCGTGGCGGATCCACAGATAGACCTGGCGCGAGAGAGACTCTGTCCCTTTTATAAGTGGTATCAGCACGATGGCGAAAAGTGGACCTTTCAAAATACCAGATGCCGCGAGACCATGAACACATGCTGAAAAAGGCAGCCAATCTCTTCGTGATAGCGGCGATCCTGCTGCTGGCCGCAGCGGGGCGATGGTACTGGCATAAGTCGGCGAGCATCATGGCAGCCCAGACAACAGCCAGTGGACAGCACGATGGACAGCACGACTTCGATTTCTATGTGGGCAAATGGCGTCTCCACAACCGCCGGCTGGTGCATCCTCTCACTGGATCGACACAGTGGGTGGAGTTCGATGGCACCTCGGTGGCGCGCCAGTTGTGGGACGGACGAGCAAATGTGGATGAATTCGAAGCCGACACGCCGTCCGGCCACATCGAGGGCATGACGGTGCGGCTCTACAACGCCGATACCCAACAGTGGAGCATCTACTGGGCCAGCGGCAAAGCCGGCGCATTTTCCATGCCGCCTACCGTCGGCCATTTCAAGAATGGACGTGGTGAGTTCTACGATCATGAAGAGATCGGCGGCAAGCCGGTCTACGTAAGATTCCTTTGGGAAGTCCGGTCACCAAAGGAGTGCCATTGGGAGCAAGCATTCTCCATGAACGAGGGCAAGACCTGGGAGACGAACTGGACGATCGACTCAACTCGAATGGAGGGCCCTGCGCTTTGACGGATCGCGCAACGGTGCGCCGCCTGCCTCAGCGCGGCGCGTATGACTCAAAGACTATCCACGCTATCCTCGATGCCGGCTTTCTCGCGCATGTCGGTTTTTGTGTCGACGGGCAGCCGTTTGTCATTCCTACGCTGTACGGCCGCACGCGCGACGCAGACGGACCGGATCGCCTGTATCTGCACGGCTCGGCGGCCAGCCGCATGCTGCGCGAACTCTCCACCGGTGTGCCGGCATGCGTTACGGTGACGCATGTGGATGGGATCGTGCTTGCTCGTTCTGCATTTCACCACTCCATGAACTATCGATCCGCCGTGGCCTTCGGAACCGCACGCATCATCGAAGACATCCAGGGCAAGGTAGAAGCGTTGCGCGTGATCTCCGATCACCTGATCGCCGGCCGTTGGAACGATGTGCGCAACCCCACAGTGAAGGAGTTAAAGGCCACCTCGGTGCTCGAGTTCACGATCGAAGACGCATCCGCGAAGGTGCGCTCCGGCCCGCCAATGGATGATGAGGAAGACTATGCACTGCCGGTCTGGGCGGGAGTCGTGCCACTTCAGGTGCGGGCTTCCGAGCCATTGCGTGATCCCCGGCTCGAACACGAACTCGACGTCCCGGAATACGTGCGCAGATTTCACGCACACGGAGACCAGAGCTAGGCCGCAAAATCCAGCGATTCTCCGTTGGCTCTGGCCGCCTCGCATTATGCTGGTTGGCGGATGAATCGACGAAGTTTCCTCGCCTCCTCGGATCTCGGCGACACGCTGCTGCATTGCCACCAGGCCCTCAGCATGGATTTTGGATTCATGCAGCTCATGAAATATGTGGGCTGACCGGAAAATGCCGCGGATGAAGATGCCTTCCATTCACTGGATCGCTCCGGCAGTCGCATTCGTGTGCATCATTGCCCTGCAGCAACCGCTTGGGGCCGCGCAACCGCACAAGCCCAAGTCAGTGCAATCACACGACTGGCCCGTCTACGGCGGCCAGAAAGCCGACGACCACTACTCACCGCTGACGCAGATCACTCGCAGCAACGTCGCCAGGCTGAAGGTCGCGTGGAGCTTCGATACTGGCGAGAAAGGTGTCGGGCTGCAAACAAGTCCGCTGATCGTGGGACGAACACTTTACGCCTACACCCCTACCCAGAAAGTCATCGCGCTCGATGCCCCGACCGGCAAGCTGCTGTGGACCTTCGACTCCGGCGTGACCAGCACGCAACCGGTGCGCGGCCTTACCTGGTGGAGCGACGGCGCTGAGAGGCGGCTCTTCGCGGGAATCGCAAATTTTCTCTACGCACTCGACCCGCGCAACGGCAAGCCCATCCCGAGCTTCGGCGAAGACGGCCGCATCGATCTGCGGAAGAATCTTCGCGGGGATTACCGCCAGCACTCGATCGCACTCACCACACCGGGGATCATTTATAAAGACCTGATCATTCTCGGTGGTCGCGAGCCGGAGACGCATCCTGCGCCGCCCGGAGATATCCGGGCATTCGATGTGCGCACGGGTGCGCTGCACTGGAGCTTCCACACCATTCCGCATCCCGGCGAAGCTGGTTATGAGACTTGGCCCAAAGATGCGTGGCGCTACTCCGGCTCAGCGAATAACTGGACCGGCATTGCGCTCGATGAGAAGCGCGGCATTCTGTACGCCCCCACCGGCTCGGCAGTTTCCGATTTCTATGGCGCGGACCGCATCGGACAGGATCTATTCGCGGATACGTTGCTCGCGCTCGATGCCGCGACCGGAAAACGCATCTGGTCGTTTCAAGGCGTTCACCACGATATCTGGGATCGTGATTTTCCCTCACCCCCATCACTGCTGACAGTGCTGCATGATGGCAGGCGTATCGACGCCGTCGCGCAGTCCACCAAGCAAGGCTATCTATACCTCTTCGATCGGGCGACTGGCCAGCCGCTCTTCCCCATCATCGAGCAGCCGGTTCCCGCCAGCAATGTGCCCGGCGAGAAGACATGGCCCACGCAGCCGCGACCGCTCTTTCCCACGCCCTTTGCGCGGCAATACCTGACCGGCGATATGCTGACCAATCGAACGGCTGAAGCGCACACCTTTGCCGAGGGCAAATTCAAGAGTTTCCGCAGCGCTGGACAGTTTGTTCCGTTCAGTGTGGACAAGCAGACCATCGTCTTTCCAGGGTTCGATGGCGGCGCGGAATGGGGAGGCTCCGCGGTCGATATCAAGAACGGGGTGATCTACATCAATGCGAACGAAATGGCATGGACTGGCGGACTGACCGAGAACAAAGGCGGCCTGGGTCCAGGCGAAGAGGCATACGACAATCTTTGCGCATCCTGCCATGGCGAGCACCGCGAGGGCTCACCGCCCACGTTTCCATCTCTCCTTAACGTCGAGAAGCGCCTCACCTACGCACAGATCGCCAGCACCATCCGCCAGGGCAAAGGACGCATGCCCGCCTTCCCCATGGTGAATGACATTTCGCTTCCCGCACTCGTCCACTACCTCGAAGAAGGCAAGGAAGATGCCAGCGCCCCGATACGCGCCGATGGCAAGCAGGAGATGATGTCCATCCAAGGGTCGAAAAGCGCGTCTGCTGCGGACAGTCCTGCAGGCGCCCAGAGCTACGCGGCACACTGCGCTATCTGCCACGGCGATCATCGCGAAGGCATCTCTCCGTCTTTCCCTGCGCTGATCGGCATCGGCAGCCGCATGCAGCAAACGCAGGTGCTCGCGCTCGTCCACCAAGGCAAAGGCCGCATGCCTGGCTTCCCCAAACTGCAGGGCGAAGAGCTTGCCGCACTGCTCCGCTATCTGGGCGCCTCCGGACGCGTGTCACAACCAGCAGTTCCTGCAGTAGGCGAAGATGCCGAGCTGAAATACCACTTCACGGGATATCGCAAATTCCTCGACCAGGATGGCTATCCCGCAATATCTCCACCCTGGGGCACACTAAACGCCATCGACCTCAACACCGGCAAATATCTCTGGAAGATACCCTTCGGCGAATATCCCGAGTTAGCTGCGAAGGGCATCAAGAACACAGGAACGGAAAACTACGGCGGTCCGATTGTCACTGCCGGAGGCCTGGTCTTTATTGGTGCGACCATCTTCGATCGCAAGATGCGCGCCTTCGATAGTCACACCGGCAAGCTGCTGTGGGAGACCACACTGCCCTTCGCCGGCCACGCTACTCCGGCAACCTACATGTTCGATGGCAAGCAGTACGTGGTCATTGCAGCCGGCGGTGGGCGCGATCCCAAATGGTCATCCGGCGGTATTTATGTCGCCTTCTCGCTGCGTGGACGCGATGCTATGCGCATCCGCCACGCGGGCAATTCCCGGTGAGGCATTCCTCGTCCTTCCGATGACAGCCAGACTTGCCCGCTGCCGCAGATTGCTTCCGTACCCCACGTATCGGAAGTGGTTGTCGGTTTCTGTTTGCGTTACAATCAGGCCATTTCCGCCTCGATTTGTTGTTGAAGCGAATGCCGCGCGCAGCGGGTCGGCTTGTTGTGCCTTCATGAAGAGCCGCTTCATATGCGCGACAAGGCTCGCACGGTTAGATGGCAGATGAAGGAGTTGCAATTCGGATGATGAGTGAACGGCGATGCGCAGCGAATGCGCGCTGGGATCCGGGCTACGCCTTGTTCGTCGTATTGGCTGTCATTGTTGCCGCCTCCTCGATGTTGTCTCTCACCAGCTGTAGTGATGGTGGGTCCGGTGGGCTCGCAACGCCGGCGGGAGCCATTGTCGGTCGCAATGGATATTGGAATTACTCGCCTTCGGTCATACAGACGGGCGATGTGCAGCAGTTTTGGTGGTGTGGAACCGGGAAAAATCCCTCAGATTCCGGTCAAATCAGCGACACCA
>JBJMGC010000041.1:0-11995 GCA_045808105.1 Acidobacteriaceae bacterium
CACGCTCTCGCCCCTGCACGGCGTTGGCCCAGAGCACCTGCGTACCGGTTCGCTTACGTCGCGCGCCGAGCGTGGCGAGATTGACGAGGCCATCCTCGCCACCAGCCCCACGCTCGAAGGCGAAGCCACCGCGTCGCTGCTCGCCGATCTGCTGAAGGCTTTTCCGGTTCGCATCACCCGTATCGCCACCGGAGTCCCCGCAGGTAGCGACATCGAATACGCCGATGAGGTCACGATGACCCGCGCTCTCGAAGGAAGACGCGAGGTGTAAGGCGTCGAAAATGCAAACGCCCGGCGTGCAGCCGAGCGCTTGTTCATCGATCGCTAACTTGAACTCTTTCCTTAACTCCGCAGCCGCGCCAGCAAATCCTGCGGATGTACCGGCTTGGCCAGAATTTCGAACTCGTGCCCCTGCACCCGCGCGCGGTCCAGCAGGTCGGCAGTGGCCGCCTGTCCGGAAAACAGCAGAATCTTGCAGCTTGGCAGCATCCCGCGGATCTTGATCGCCGCGTCGATGCCGTTCATGTCCGTCATGATCACATCGGAGATCAGCATGTCCGGTTTCAGCGTCTTCGCTGTCTCCACTGCCTTTTCTCCGCTATAGACCGCCGTCGCTTCAAAGCCCGCTTGGTTCAGGATGATGGACAAGGTATCGGCGATCACACGTTCGTCATCGGCTACCAGGACTTTAGGCTTTCCCTGTGATTCGGACATTCGCTCCCTTTGGCTCGCGGCGCTGGCCGCAGTTAATTTCTCTGCCTCCACCGGAGGCTCCGCCACCAGCGCTTCAGACTCGCTTGTTCGAGCACTCTCCCCGCTCCGTAATCCAGGGTCCACCAAGGACACTCGCCGTGGCTCCCTTCAGAGACACCACGAGACCGTCACCAGCTGATCGACCACCTGCGGGGGAAAATGCTCTATCTCTAGATGATACGCTGCCCCTGGGGAGATGCTTCATCTGCCCGCAAACAGACGACGCATACATTAGAGACGGCAGTCAGGTACCCGGCGGAGCCTGTGTTCCCGCCGTTCTTTGCCTGGCCTGATGCGGAAACGCAGCAAATGCGGTGCACTCCGGCCAGCAATGCGGATGCTTCGTGCATTGGATGCTTCTATGACTGAAACAACGACTGAGATGACCGAAACCATTATTCGCGCCGAGAAGGTCGAAAAGTACTACGCGCAGCCCAGCGAGAACCGCATCCAGGTCATCGCGCCCACCGATCTGTCGATCGTTCCCGGCGAAATCGTTGCGCTGCTCGGCCCATCTGGCTCCGGCAAATCCACGCTACTGCGCATGCTCACCGGTCTCAGCAAGCCATCAGCGGGCGAAGTCTACTGGCACCGGACGCCCATCTCCCGCGCGAATCCTAACGTCTCGATTGTCTTCCAGAGCTTCGCGCTCTTTCCCTGGCTCACCGTATTCGAAAATGTCGAAGCCCCGCTGAAGGCCCGCGGCATGGACGCGGAGGAGCGCCGGGAGCGCAGCCTCCGCATTCTCGATACCGTCGGTCTCGACGGATTCCAGGCCGCCTTCCCCAAGGAGCTCTCCGGCGGCATGCGGCAGCGGGTCGGCTTCGCGCGCGCTCTGGTGGTCGAGCCGGAGGTCCTCTTCATGGATGAGCCCTTCTCCGCGCTCGACGTGCTCACCGCGGAAAACCTGCGCAGCGAGCTGCTGGAGCTCTGGCAGAAGAAGACCATCCCCACCCGCGCCATCTTCATCGTCACCCACAACATCGAAGAGGCCGTCCTGCTGGCCGATCGCATCATCGTGCTCGGGCGCAATCCCGGCCACGTCCGCGTCGACTTCCGCGTCACCCTCTCGCAGCCGCGCGATCGCAAGTCGTCGCTCTTCACTCAGCTCGTCGACTATATCTACACCGTGCTCACCCGGCCCGACGTGCAGCCCAGCAACGTGCCGGAGCGCGTCGCCATCCGCGACCAGCGCCAGATGCATTACCAGATGCTTCCGCACGCGCGACCCGGTGGCATCGCCGGCCTGCTCGAAATCCTCATCGACCGCGGCGGTAAAGACGATGTCTACAAGCTCGCCGACGAACTCGCCTTCGAACTCGATGACCTCTTCCCTATCGTCGAAGCAGCCCAACTGCTCGGCTACCTCAAGTTGGAAGAGGGCGATGTTGCCATCACGGAAAGCGGCCGGCTCTTTGCCAACGCCGAAATCCTGAAGCAGAAAGAGCTGTTCCGTGAAGCGGCACTTGAGCACGTCCTGCTGCTGCGACAGATCACGCGCGCGCTCGATACCAAAGCCGACCACACCGTCCCGGAAGACTTCTTCCTCGACATGCTCGATGAACAGTTCTCTCAGGAAGAGACGCAGCGCCAGCTCGAAACCGCCATCAACTGGGGCCGCTACGCCGAGCTCTTCGATTTCGACGCCGGCAAACGCCGCTTCATGACGCCCGAGGTCGAAGAGACCGCAGAAACTCCTGTCGAGGAGACTGTCGAGTGATCCTCGCTGCCGAGGAGACCGCATGAAGGTCTCCCGTATCCCCACGCTCTCACGCACCCTGGTACTGGAGCGTTCCTGGCCCGTCGTGCTGGACATGACGGTGGCGGCCTTCTGCCTCGCCACGTTTTACTGCGTCGTCCTGCTGGGCCGCTACTGGTTCAGCCATCCCGTGCCGTCGGCGCAGATCTCGCAGTCCGCCCGCGCTCTCCCGCTTTACGCCTTCTACTCCGTCGTCCGCATCGGCGTGGCCTACCTGCTCAGCCTCATCTTCGCCGTCGGCTATGGCTACTACGCCGCCTATCACCCGCGCGTCGAAGCCTTCATGATCGCCGTCCTGGACATCCTGCAGTCCATCCCGGTGCTCAGCTTCCTTCCCGGCGTCATGCTGGTGATGGTTTCGCTGTTGCCCACGCGCCAGCTTGGCGTGGAGATGGGCGCCATCCTGCTCATCTTCACCGGCCAGGTCTGGAACATGGCCTTCAGTTTTTACTCTTCGATCCGCAGCATCCCGCGCGAGCTGCGCGAAGCCTCACAGATCTACGGCTTCACCGCATGGCAGCGCTTTTGGCAACTGGAGCTGCCCTTCTCCATGATCGGCCTGGTGTGGAACTCCATGGTCTCTGTCGCCGGCGGATGGTTCTTCCTCATGGCCTGCGAAATGTTCGTGCTCGGCGATCGCGACTTCCGCCTGCCCGGCCTCGGCTCCTATCTCCAGACCGCGGCCAGCAACGGCAACACGCGCGCGATGATCTGGGGCCTTGCCGTGATGATCGCCATCATTGTCGCCACCGACCAGTTCATCTGGCGTCCAGTCATCGCCTGGGCTGACAAGTTCAAGTTCGAGCAGGTCGAGAGCACCAAGCGCAGCACCTCGCCCATCCTCTATGCGTTGCGCAATTCCAACGCCATAGGCTGGCTGCATGAGCGCACTGTCGTGCCGCTTGGCGAGCGCGTCTATCAGAGCCTCGCCGCGCGCCGCCTCCGCGCTCTCGCGCAGCCGGAACGCAGCGCTGCCTCACGTCAGCGCTTGCTCATCACCAACAGCACCATCTTCATTGCGCTTCTCGCCGCTGCGATCTTCGCCGCCTTTCATGCTGTGCTGCTGCTGCGCCAACTGCATGGCGCCGAGATCCTCGAACTGCTCAAAGGCGCGGGCGCTACCTTCCTCCGCGTGAATGCCTCGCTGCTCATCGCTGCGCTATGGACCATTCCCGCCGGCGTGGCCATCGGCTTTCATCCGAAGCTTGCACGCGTTGCGCAACCGCTCGCCCAGATCGCCGCTTCTGTTCCCGCCACCGCGCTCTTCCCTGTGCTGCTCATCGCGCTCGTCCGCGCCGGCGGCGGACTAGGCATCGGCTCCATCGTGCTCATGCTGCTGGGCACGCAATGGTACATCCTGTTCAACGTCATCGCCGGCGCCATCGCCATCCCTTCGGACCTCAAGGAAGTCTCCGGTCTCTTCCGCTTTGGCAGCATCCAGCGCTGGAAGACGTTGATCCTCCCTGGCATCTTTCCCTATCTCATCACCGGAATGGTCACGGCCTCCGGCGGCGCATGGAATGCCAGCATCGTCGCCGAATATTTCCACCTGCACGGCCAGACGCTCTCCACGCTCGGCCTCGGTGCGCAGATCAGCCGCGCGACCGATCATGGCCAGTTCGCCACCCTCTTGATGGCAACCATCATCATGGCGCTCATGGTCGTCACCATCAATCGCCTCGTCTGGCGTCCACTCTTCCAGCTCGCCGAAACCAAATATCGCCTGGAAGTTTAGAGCCGCGTCTCACCCGATATTTGAAAATCTGATGACGAATTTTCTCAGTGGCTCTTCTCTGGGCCGCTCTCTCGCAGACTGCAACCCCATAAGTCCAAGGAGTACCATACCTCCTGATGACGGCTAACGAACGCATGATCCTGCTTGTCGAAGACGATCCCGATCACGAGGCGCTGACCATCCGCGCTCTCAAAAAAGCCAACATCGCGAACCACATCCGCGTCGCCCGTGACGGTGAAGAGGCCATCAACATGCTTTTCGGCAACGACCAAGGCATGCTCCCCTTCGTGCCGCAGATCATTCTGCTGGATCTGAAGCTGCCCAAGATCGATGGCCTGGAAGTGCTCCGCCGCATCCGCGAATCGGAACTGCACCGCATGCTGCCCGTCATTGTCCTCACCTCCTCTGACGAAGAGAGCGACCTGATGCGCAGCTACAAGCTCGGCGTCAATAGCTATATCCGCAAGCCGGTCAACTTCTCGGAATTCGCAGAAGCCATCCGCCAGCTCGCCACGTATTGGCTCGTCCTGAACGAACCGCCTCCTGTCCCGCTTCGTTAAAATTTGATCCTCAAAGCAACGGCCCCCTTTCATTGCACCGAGGCCATGCGCATCTCCTCCCATTCCAGTCGTCCGTCGCGCCCGCCTCTCACAGCACTCTCTAAACCCCGCGAAAGCAACGCCCTCCGCCTCGCGTGCTTCTGAGTCGAAGGAACCCCGTCCAACAGACCCTCAGCAGTCGAGAAAGAACTTCAGGAAAATCGCACATGGCACGCACACTACTGCCCGGAAAGCCTTATCCGCTGGGCGCAAAATGGAATGGCAAAGGGACAAACTTCGCTCTCTACTCGGAAAACGCGACCGGCGTGGCACTCTGCCTCTACGACGAGCAGAACAATCAGACCGATTCGCTGCAGCTGGAAGAAATCACCGCCTTCGTATGGCACGGGTTTATGCCGGGCATCCGTCCCGGTCAGCGCTACGGATATCGCGTCGATGGTCCATGGGATCCCGCGAAGGGCCATCGCTTCAACGCAAACAAGCTGCTCGCCGACCCCTACGCACAGGCCATCGAAGGGTTCGTGCAGTGGGATCAATCCGTCTTTCCGTACACCTTCGGCGAAAAGGACGCCGACCTGCACAAGAATGACGAGGACAGCGGGCAACAGATGCCGAAGTCTATCGTCGTGGATCCGGCATTTGACTGGACAGGCGATCGCCGGCTACGCATACCGCTCGCCGACTCCATCATCTACGAGGTCCACGTACGCGGCTTCTCCGTCACCAACCCCGCCATCCCTGAAGAGCTGCGCGGCACCTATGCCGGTCTCGCTCACCCCGCGAACATCGCGTATCTGAAAAGACTCGGCATCACAGCAGTGGAGTTGCTGCCCGTCCATCACTTCATCAACGACGCACACCTGGTCGAGCAGGGCCTCACGAATTACTGGGGCTACAACACGCTCGGCTACTTTGCGCCGGCGGAGCGCTACAGCTCCGACAAATCGCCCGGTGGCTCTGTGCGCGAGTTCAAGACCATGGTGAAGGAGCTGCACAAGGCCGGCATCGAGGTCATCCTCGACGTCGTCTATAACCACACCTGTGAGGGCAACGAGAAGGGCCCGATGCTCAACTTCAAAGGCATCGACAACACCGTCTACTACCGCACGCTGCCCGACAATCCGCGCTTCTACATGGACTACACCGGCACCGGCAACACCCTCAACGTGCGCCATCCCCAGGTGCTCAAGCTCATCATGGATTCCCTGCGCTACTGGGTGACTGACATGCACGTCGACGGCTTCCGCTTCGATCTTGCTGCCACGCTCGCGCGCGAGCTGCACGATGTCGATCGGCTCTCCGGCTTCTTCGACATCATCAACCAGGACCCCACGCTCGCCGACGTCAAGCTCATTGCCGAGCCCTGGGACGTCGGCGATGGCGGCTATCAGGTTGGCAACTTCCCTGTCATCTGGGCGGAGTGGAACGGCAAATACCGTGACACTGTGCGCAAGTTCTGGAAAGGCGATGAAGGCCAGCTGAGCGACCTTGGCTATCGCCTCACCGGTTCCAGCGATCTCTATCAGCACGATGGCCGGCGTCCTTATGCCAGCATCAACTTCATAACCGCACACGATGGCTTCACCTTGCGCGACCTGGTCAGCTACAACGAAAAACACAACGAAGCAAACAAGGAAGACAACAAGGACGGCGCAAACGACAACTACTCCTGGAACATGGGTGTGGAAGGCGACAGCGATGAGGAGGCCATCAACCACGCGCGCGAACGGCAGATTCGCAATTTCCTTGCCACGCTGATCCTGTCGCAAGGCGTTCCCATGATTTGCGGCGGGGACGAGCGCGGCCGCACGCAGTACGGCAATAACAATGCCTATTGCCAGGACAACGAGGTCAGTTGGTATGACTGGCGGCCCAGCGAGCGCAAGCAACTGCTGATTGACTTCACCAGTAGCCTGATCCATGTCCGCAGGAAGCACAACAACTTCCGGCGTCGCAAATTCTTCCAGGGCGCAGCGATCCACCACTCCACCGTCCGCGACATCGCATGGTATGGAACAGATGGCTCCGAGCTCGACGAAGGCGCATGGAGCGCACCATGGATGCGCAGCCTCGGCTTCATGCTGAACGGCCGCACGCTCAACACCAAGGACCCGCACGGCAACCCCGTGATGGACGACTCATTCCTGATTCTTATCAATGCGTACCATGAAGCAGTCGAGTTCAAGCTTCCACCGTGCCCCTGTGAGGGATACTGGGAGTGCATGATGAACACGGATGATCTGCACGAGGAATTCCAGCGCCGCAAAGCGAACGGCAGCGCCGTCGTCGCGGGCCGCTCCATGATGCTGCTTACTGAGTGCTCACCTGAGACGAACCTCGACGAAGCTGGACCGGAGGAGAAAGATTGACTGCTCAACCCGTTCGCTGTGGTGTGATTGGCTTCGGACTCGCCGGCCGCATCTTTCATTCCGTTGTCATCGATGCAACTCCCGGCCTCGAGCTCAGTGGTATCGTCCAACGCAGCGGTGATGCCGCGCAGAAGGCCTATCCTCGGGTCCCCGTCTACCCATCGCTGGATGCGATGCTCGAGAAGGCTACGCTCGACATCATCGTCGTCGCCACGCCCAACGACACCCACGTGATCCTGGCCGAGCAGTGCCTGCGCGCCGGCAAGCACGTGGTCATCGATAAGCCGGTCGCCGTCTCCTCCGACGAGGCCGCTCGCTTGTTCTCGGTAATGCGCGAGACCGGCCGCCGCGTCTTCGTCTATCACAATCGCCGCTGGGACGGCGACTTCCTCACCGTGCAGCAGCTCCTCAAATCCAATCAGCTCGGCTCTGTGCGCACCTTCGAGTCGCACTTCGACCGCTTCCGCCCCACACCCAAACCAGGCGCATGGCGCGAAGCCGCAGGCCACGGCAACGGCATCCTGCTCGATCTAGGCTCTCATCTCGGCGATCAGGCGCTGGTCCTCTTCGGCCTGCCCACCGCCGTCTGGGGCGATGTGCGCTCCGAGCGCGCCGGCTCACAGGTCGATGACGCCTTCGATCTGCGGCTCTATTATCCGGAGATCACAGTCTGGCTGCGCTCGACATCGGTCTCGCCGCTCCCCGCCGTCCGCTTTCTGGTCGAAGGCACCCGCGGCAGCTACCGCAAGGACAATCTCGATCCACAGGAAGACGCGCTTCGCGCCGGCGATCTCTTCCAAAGCACTCCCTGGGGCACAGACCCGGAGAGCGCGTGGGGCGCCATCACCACGCTCAATGCCAACAGCGCGACACAACACACCACGGTCCCCACACTGCCCGGCGACTATCGCGGTTTCTATGCCAACGTGCGCGATACGCTGCTGGGGAAAGCCGAACAGGCAGTCACGCTGCTAGACGGATGGCGCGTCCTGCGCCTGCTCGAATGGGCGCGTGAAAGCAGCGAACAGCGAGCAGCGGCCCTCTGCGACTGGAGCAGCGCGCCAAAATCTTAATGTTCGCAAATCGGCGCCAGCGCGGCAGGTCTGTCATTCGGCAGGAGCGAAGCGGACTGGAGGGACCTGCTTTCCTTCTCCACTCCGAATCCGCGGATAGTATTCAGTTCGCGCGTCAGCTCAGGACCTTCCGCAGATACGTATAGCTGATCTTCAAACTCTCCATCGGCGACTTGTCGCTCTCGTCCTGCTCGACGTAATAATGTTCGATGCCAAGCTTCTGCGCCAGCGCCAGCAGTGCTCGCCATCGAATCGTGCCGTTGCCGACCTCGGCAAAATGCTCTGCTGAAGCATCCAGAACCTGCGAGGTAGGCACATCGGCTTTGCGGTCTTTCAAATGCAGCAGCCGCACCCGCTTGCCCAGCTGATTCAGCAGCAGCACCGGGTCGCGGCCCGCCTGCGCAATCCAGTACGCGTCCATCTCCAGCCACACCAGTTCGGGATCCGTCTCCTTCAGCAGAATGTCGTACCCCGTGGTTCCCTTCAGATCCTGGAACTCGTAATTGTGATTGTGGAATGCAAAACGCATCCCGTGCTGCTGGCACTGTTTGCCCCAGTCATTGAATGTCGCAGCCGCCTTGCGAAAGCTTTCCGGCGATCCCCACTGCGCCTTGGGCAGCATCGGGCACACCATCCACTTCAATCCCAGCCGGCGTGCGTATGGAATCTTCGCAACGAAGTCTTCGTAATTGAAATGGCCACTGGCCGCCGTCAAACCCGACCGGCGCAGGATGCTCAGCAGTTCACGCTCGCTGTGCTTGTAGAGATTCCAGTAGAGCTCGACCTCTTCGTAGCCAATAGCGCGGACCTGCTTCAGCAGCTGCAGGAGATTGTTATCCTTCACCAGAGTGCGGATCGTATAGAGCTGCACACCGAGAGGAGTGTGCTTCCCGGCGCCGAAGGCCATCGCTGGCCATGCAGCCGCCGAGAGAGTCAGGAACTTTCGCCGGTTCAGCATCATTGCGCTCATGATAGAGCATTTTCCCTGCGCCATGAGATAGCAGAGGATATCTCTCGCATGACTCGTGTCGAAGCGGAACGGCGTTCTCAAAGCGAACCGGCCCGGTAAGGAACCCCGGTGTGTACAAGATGGATAAGTACCTTGTCGCGCTTAGACCTTACGCGGCCCCAGCGGCTCTTGCCGCAACGCCCACCAGACCCCGACTGCAATCTGCGTGGCTCCCACCCAGCGCGTCAGCGCAGGACGTTTGGCCATGTAACTCATCAGTGAACGAAATGGCTCCGGCCCCATGCGCCAGGCAAGGGCCTCTCGCTCCGGCGTGAGCAATGCCAACAAACCATCGCCGATCAATACGATCGCTGTAATGTGTCTCAGACGAATGGCCATCGTTCGGCTCCCCTTTCACGCTGACGTCTATCGTCAGTCATGGAAGAATATGTTCTGTCCGATGCATCCCAGTCCACTCACGGCGGGTCATTCCGTAAAAAAGACGTAAAGGGACAAGCCGAAGCTTGCCCCTTTCTTGCAAGTGGCCCGCGTCTATTACTGCACTACCACCTGGACGGCCACATTGTGCACGACTGCCACCGTGGTGTTTGCCTGCGATTTGGTGAAGACGTCGGCAGTGCCCGTCACGATCACCGTATACGTGCCGGGAGCGAGAGCACCAGGAGCATTCGGCGTGGCGTTGCCACTGTTGCTGCTGAGCTGGTTAGAGGCTTGAGACAGACCCGCCATCCCACCGCAACCCATGAAGCCCACCGCGATCACCAAGAGCGCAAGCGAGCCGAGCAGCGACTGCCACCGGCGACGCCGTCCGGGCAGACCGCACAGCAGCACGCATGCCAGCGCCGCTCCGCCCCCCGCCATCCACAGCCCGCGCGGCTTTCCGCCGGGCTGCGCCGGCATTTTCATTTGGGCCACCGCGGACCCGCCGCCCCCTAGGTGGCAATTAAGGTTAACCGTCGCGTAGGGAGAATTTCCAAAGTTCGGAGTGCCGGGCGCATTGACGCAGGTGATTCCCGCGGGCGCCGTGTAGCTCAGCGCTATGGGAACGTTCAGCAGCGAAAAGTTATTCATCGAGCTGAACTGCAGGATAAAGTTTGCACTGCCAGAAGAGATGACCTGGTTAGTCACGTTGCTTTGCATCGTGAAATCAGGCGTCGAGTTCTGGTCGTACACATTGATGGTGTAGACCGAGCTCGACGGCGCATGTTTCGCATCCCCGTAGTACTGAGCCTCGATCCGACTCTGGCCCAACGGCAGCGCCAGCAATCCGCTGTTTTGATCGTCAGGCATGGTGAAGCTCCAGACGCCGGGCGAAACCAGTGTGCCGTTGCCCAGCGTCTTGCCGTCGGAGAAGAACGTCACCGTGCCGGTGGGCGTGCCATATCCGCCTACCACCCCGTTGCTCGCAGTAGCGGTGAAGGTCAACGTCGACGTGTCCGTGAAATTGACTGCATTCGCAGGCGTCGTTGCAAGCACAAGCTTGGTGTTCACCTCGCCATGCGTTCCTCCGATGGTGACCGCCAGTGGAGCAGAGAAAGATCCGGTGTACGCGCCGCCGCTCGGCAGATACGTGGCAACGATCGAATGGGACGTATTCAGGTCAAAGGTGTCCTGCAGGAGTGTTAGCGCCGCAGATGCCGTGGGTGCCGTGCCGGTGTTCACGCCTTGGCCCAACCCCACCGTTCCCAGCGTCCTGCTGCCGTCCTTGAACTGGACCGTGCCCCCCGGCGCTGCACCAGAGGTCCCTGTACTCGGCGTGACCGTCGCCACCAGAACCATGGTGTTGTTCGCCGAGTTGGGATTCGGGTTCGTTGAGATGAGCGTTGTCGTGGTCGGAACGCCGGTAATCGTCACCGAAGGCGCCCCACCCGTAAGTGTTGCCGCATTGAAGGTGGAATCGCCGCTGTAGGTAGCGTTGAAAACGTGCGTGCCGCTGGGGAGATGGGTGCTGCTGAAGCTCGCGAATCCTTCCGAGTCTAGCGGCAGCACCGCCATTGTCTTCCCGTTACGCATTAAAGTAACGAACCCGGTTGCGGACTCCGGATCATTGGGATCATTCGCGTCGCTGACAAAGAAGCTGAAGTGGACATTCGTCCCGTAGGGCACCGATTGCCCGGTGAAGAGAGGCAGCGGATTCCCCGCCTGGTCTGTGGTCTCCACCACCAGCTTGCCCGGCACTGAGGAGACATTCACCGGAGTCGAAGCTACCGCTGGAGCATACGTCGCGTTGCCCGTATAGCGCGCGACCACCGAATAGCTTCCGCCCGGCAGTAGCCCCGCGATGCCACCGAAGGGGAAGGTGGCCACACCCGTAGGATCCAGCGTCAGCCGCAATACACCCTGGGTTGGGTTCCCGGTTGCCGTGCGCGTGATCGCCACATCTCCGGTAGGAGTGCCGGCGCCGCCTGTCACCGTGACAGTGAGCTGCACCGTCGGATCGTCATGTTGGAACGAGGTCACCGGGGTGCCATTCTTCGTGATCGCAAGCGTGATGGTCGGCGCACCCGATCCGATGCCGCTCTGCCAGCCGCTGATCAGCTTGGCAACATCCACGCTGCCCAGGCCAGACGCCGCGTCATATCCCGCAGTGGCGTTGTACGCCGGAGTGCCGCCATCGGTTGCGGTGAAACCTCCAACGCAGTTCGGGCTTCCGGATGTGCAGGCGACTTGGTTGGTGCCGGCGGTGATGTCGTGGAAGGCGCCGGGCGTCGCAGCCGCCGTCGCATATAGGCCGTCATTCAGATTGCCTTGTGGACCATGAGCCTGCACGACCAGC
>JBJMGC010000042.1:0-11159 GCA_045808105.1 Acidobacteriaceae bacterium
ACTCTTTGCGCTATCTCCGGTGAGAAGTGCCGCATCTCCGCCAGGCGTTGCACCGCGGCCACACGCTGTTCCTCGCCCAAACCTGCCAGCACCTGCGAGCCACGCTGTAAATCAAGGTGTGCCAGCACCAGCGCCACCGTCTGCGGATGCTCGTTTTCGAGCGATTTGCTCAACTGCGTTGGATCGACCCGCTGCAACATCGCAAGGTTGCTGTCGTTTGCCTCCTTAGTCCGCTGCAACTGGAGCATGACAGCGTCCGCGCGGGAGCGTCCCAGCGCGCCCGTAAGCAGCCGGCTGGCGGAGGCGAGGCCGCCCCGCATCGTCTGCTGTTGTGTGTTCAGCATCGCCTCGAAATCTTCGAGCACTCCGATCGTCAGCTCCGGTTCGACATGATCGAGCGACGCAATCTCCGCCGCAACCGACTCGATCATCGGATCGGGAAGATCCTGCAGCAGTTGACGTGACACGTCCTCACCCAGCGCCATCAGCAGGATGGCCGCACGCCGCCGTCCGGTCAGAATCGCCGGACTGCCCGGTCTGGGTGGAACCACAGGCCGCGCCGGCGCTGCATTGGGTGCGCTGGTTGTCATCACTTCCGGCATTCCTGTTCCCCTGGATCTTTGCTCACGCTGTGTTACGAATCGCTCTCAAGCCACATATGCAGCAGCCGGGCGGATTGAGCCGTATCCGCAGCCACGCTGGCGCTCACGCGCTGGAAGACGGCGTCACGCACATTCCTTTCGGGTGTCGGCAAAGCATGTGCAATCTCCTCCGGAAGAGCGTCGGTCACCGAGATCAAGCCTCCGGGCGCCGGCAATGCCCCGGATCTCAGGCTGCGGGTCACTGGCCGGATCACCAGCAGGATCAGGGCGAGCAGGCCAATCAGCGCGGCGCCGTAGCGCGGCAGATCCAGATTCTGCGCCGTGTTGAGCGCGCGAGCAGCGACCGACTCTCCGGCTTCCGGCATACTGTCGAACGAGATGTTCTCCACCGAGATCACATCGCCGCGCGATGCGTCGTACCCCACCGTCGCCTGCGCCAGCTGGGTAATGCGCTTCATCTGATCCGGAGTCCAGGGCACCAGGGCACTCGCCGTTCCATGGCCTTCCCGGCGGTCGTTGATCAACACCGCGATGGTGGCCCGCTTCAGTCTCCCGGGGCCTTCGACGAGATGCCGCGTCTTTTTCGAAGCACCGTAGGTACCGCTCTCTTCTTTCATGCTCGCGGCCGCTGGGGTGTGAGGAGGCGGAAGCAGCGGCGGCTGCGCGTTCGGCGCGTTGCTGGCAGTTCCCGGCACCCCGCCGACCGTCGGCTTCTCACCCGTTTGCTGCTCTGATCGTTGCATGGACAGAGTGACGGTCCCGTTCGGATCGTAGGTCTCGTCCGTTTCATCGGCTGCCGTGTTGTCGTATTCCAGATGCACCGAGGCGCGGACATTGCCTTCGCCGGTGACAGGCTCGAGCGTCGCGATCAGCCGTTCACTCAGTCGCTGCTCTTCTTCGCCTGCTGCGGCATCAGGATTTCTGACTCCCAGTTGCGCCCGCCCATCGGCATCCACCAGCGTGACATTGGCCGGACTCAGATGATCCACGGCACTGGCCACCAGGTTGCGTATGGCATCGACCTCTTGCGGGCTCAGGTCGCGCTGTTTCAGCTTCAGCAACACGGAGGCCTTTGCCTCTTCCTGCCTCTCGGTGAAGAGCGATTCATGCGGCAACACCAGGTGAACGTGCGCCGACTTCACCGAACCCAGACTCTCGATCGTGTGCTCCAGTTCGCCTTCGAGCGCACGCTGATAGTTCACGCGCTCATCAAACTCCGAGCCCACCCAGTTCGGCTTGTCAAAGAGTTCGAATCCCATCCGTCCGCTCTTCGGGCCGCCCTTGGCTGCCGTCTGCAGACGCGCCTTGTCCAGCTGGTCTGCCGGAACTTTGATTGTTGTGCCGTCGGGCGTCACGTCGAATGGGATTTTGGCTGTGGTCAGTTCCTCGCCGAGTTCGCGCGCATCCGCCGGATCGAGGTGCGCGTAGAGCACGCGCCAGCTCGGCTGCATGACCAGCGACGCAAAGATTCCTCCGGCAAACATTATTCCCGCCGTAACCGCAAACAATGCCGTGCGCGTGCGCCTGGGCAAGCCCATCACGCGCTGCCAGGAGCGGGTCACGGGTGCAAGCAGGGCGAGAGACTGCGGCGAATTGGAGGGAGATTCCATGTCTTTTATCTGATCGCGTTCGTTAGTCCGGTCGAATCCTGGCGCGTCGATGATCAGAACTGCGTACTCATCAACTGCTGGTAGGCGCCCACTGCCTTATTGCGAAATGCGAGCGCCATATCAAAGGCGAGGTCCGCCTTCTGGGTGGCAATCATCGCCGTGTGGATATCGGTTCCGTTGCCGGTCATCAATCCATCCACGGCTTGGCTGGCGCCGCTCTCGAGCGTCTGCATCTGTTGCATCGCGTTGCGCATCAGCGCCGCAAACGGTGCACTGGGCTGTGCAGCAGTGGGTGGGCCGCTGATTTGTGAAAGCTGTACCGGCTGTAAGCCGGCGATGACCGGTGGAATGGGCATGGGCATCTTCCTCTATCTCTCGTTCCTAAATGGTTCAGCAATCCTGATTACTTCAAAATGTCCAGCGACGCGCCGATCATGCTCTTGGTCGCCTGCACCGCAGAGACGTTCAGTCCGTACGCGCGTGTCGCCCCCATCAAATCCACCATCTCGGTTAGCGGATCGATGTCGGGATAGGTCACGTAACCGTCCTTGGCCGCATCTGGATGGCCCGGATCATAGCGCCGAAGCCCCTGACCATGATCCGTAACGAAGCCCGCCACCTCGACGCCACCCTCGTCCGGAGTGCCACTCGCCAGCGCATTGTTCATCTGCGGAAATGCGCTATTCATCTGCGGGCCGTTCATTTGACTGGCCAAGGTGTTGGCGAAACTTCCACGCAGCGTCCCCATGCTCGCGTCATCGCTGCCGGAGGTCCCAATGGACTGAAACACCACGTGCTGCCGCTGGAATAGCTTGCCGTCTGCCGTGCGGGTGGTCTCCGCATTGGCCATGTTGGAGGCGGTCACCTCCGCGCGAACGCGCTCCGCGGTCAATGCCGATCCGCTCACGCCGAGTAAGCCAAACAGATTCATCTGCGCCGTCTCCTCTCGCCCGCGATCACTTCGTGTCCGCATGGATCGCATCCAGCACGCGCGCATATTCGCGCTTGGCCAGCTCCACGCCCGTCCGGAACTTGAGCTGCGCCTCGGCCATGGCCAGCCCCTCTCGATCCATCGAAACGTTGTTGCCATCCGGCCGCGCGAGCAGTCCATCCACTTCCTGCAGTCGTGGCGCTGCAGATTCGCCCGAGACCTCTTGTCGGCTAAGCGCCCGCCGCATCTCCGCCTCGAAATCGAACCCCACCGTGTGAAATCCCGGCGTGTCGACGTTCGCCATGTTGGTGGCCGTGGCCTTCAACTGCGCGGCCGCCAAATCCATATAGCTCGTAAGCTGGTCCGCCAATGGTGTCGTGATCTGCATAACCAGGCATCCTCGACTGAATATCCGCACTGTTTCGCGCGCAGTGTCGTTTGCCGTAGTCAGTGCAATCGCCGTACCAGAGCCGGGACCTCGGCCCTTAGTGTTTTCTAAGGCAGATCGAACTCAATCTCGTCCGCGGCTATGACCGGGCGATCTTCGGCCAGGATGCTGGCCCGCTCCAGAACGTGCTGCAGCTCGCGAACGTTACCCGGCCACGAATGCGCCGCCAACCGTGCAAACGCCTCGTCACTGAGCCGCTTGGGAGCCTCTTGCCCGGCGGACTGTTGCAGAAAATGCTCCGCCAGTGCGGCCATGTCCACGGGGTGCTCGGCAAGCGCCGGAGTGTGGATGCGGAAGACCGCCAGACGATAAAAGAGGTCGGCACGGAAGCTGCCTTCCTGTGCGCGACGGGCCAGCGGCTGATGCGTAGCCGCAACAATTCGCACATCGACCCGAACCGCCTCATTCTCGCCGACGCGCTGCAACTCGCCGCTTTCCAGGAAGCGCAGTAGCTTGGATTGAAGCGCCAGCGGCATTTCTCCGATCTCGTCCAGGAAAAGAGTGCCTCCGTTCGCCGCCTCAATCCGCCCCGTCCGGCGCTGTACAGCTCCGGTAAAGGCGCCGCGGGCGTGTCCGAACAACTCGGCTTCCAGCAATGCCTCAGGAATGGCGGCGCAGTTCAGTGCCACAAAAGGCCAGTCCGCCCGCGGGCTCAAGCGATGAAGAGCGTGCGCCACCACCTCTTTGCCCGTGCCGGTGGGTCCCTGAATGAGGACCGTCGTCTTGCGTTTTGCGACCAGGCGGATCCGCCGGCTCACTTCGAGCATCCGCTCCGAGTCGCCAATCAGTTCCGGCAGCCGCCGCGATCTCGTGTCAACTGCCGTTATGGCCACTGATGCAGGATGGGCAGCACGCGGAGCCATGGCCACCAAGGCCGGCCGCGCCTGCGGGTTCATTTCGGGAACGACCGATGAGGACGCCTCCTGGTATACCGAGCGCAGCACCTGCAGCAACTCGCCGCGCCGCGGACTCCTCATGGCTTCCGGCAATCCCGCAAGCGTGCCGTCAAGGGCGATCAGGTCCACGGTGGGATGGCTGGTGCGGACCTCGTCTGCAAAGTCTTCCAGATGCAAATCGGGCAACGGCCCATCAAGAAGCGTCGCCTGCGGATGCGTCTGCTCCATCAGCAACAGCGCCGCGGCGCCTCCATCGGCTTCGTGAACCTCCCAGCGCTGGGTTGTGAGCGCCTTGCGCAAGCGCGCGCGAACCCCTGCGTCCGTGCTCAATACCAGCACAGACGCTGCATTCTTCGTCAGGACGGAAGCTGTCGCCATCGTGGGCCTCTCTTTTTACTTGTGACTGTAGGAAACTGTGGCTGCACTACTGCATCGCTGCCTGTTGGAATACCGGGGACAATGCGGGCAGCGGCATCGATTGCGCCGCCTTGCCGGTGTCAAATCCCGCGATGCGATAGCCCTGGCCGCGAACGGTTTCGATCAATGAGCCGTTCGGGCCGAGCTTCCGGCGCAAGTAGTTGATGTAGACATCCACGACATTCGTATTCCCGGCGTCGCTCGCACTCCACACCCGCTCCAGCAGAGTCGCGCGCGAGACGCAGTGGCCGCCATGCAGCATCAGGTATTCCAACAGGCCAAACTCGCGCCGGCTGAGCGCGATCGACTCCTCGCCACATTCCAGTGACTGCTGCATGCGGTTCAATTCGAGGCCGCCGCAGCGAAGCACGGCATCACCGTCCTGGCGACGGACCAGGACCCGGCAGCGGGCCTTCAGCTCCCGCATCGCGAAGGGCTTCATCAGGCAGTCGTCTGCGCCGCCTTCCAGGCAGGCAATACGCGTCTCAAGCTCCCCGGCTTGCGCCGTCAGGACCAGGACTCGCATCCCGTTGCCCAACGTACGCGCGACTTCAAGGACCCGCATGCCGATCTCTCCCGGAAGGTCCAGATCCAACAGAAACAAGTCGTAATCTGCGCGGGCAATCGCGTTCGCGGCTCCCGCTCCATCGCTTACCAGCGTTACGCTGTGATCTTCTTTTTCGAGTGATCGTCCGACAAACATTCCCAGGGCAGCTTCATGTTCAGCAATCAGGATTCTCAAGGGCCATCCTCTTCTTGGCGCCGGGTTGATTCCCGGCTTGCAAGGACACCATCTCGTCAAACGGAGGTTCTTGGCAAGATATTGCTTTGTTTTTTCTTCGCCTATATTTCGCTTTTGGTACGCCTCAGCCCGTTTGTTTCAAATTGGGAACGCAGGAATGCTTTGGCGAAGATTTCTTCGCCACATTTCGCTATTTCTTCGCTACAATGACGGCATGTCCGTCACACGCCGACAAAAAGAAGTGGTCGACTTTATCAGTGGCTTCGTCGAAGAGAATGGATATTCGCCATCCTTCGATGAGATCGCACGGGGGCTGAACCTCAAGTCCCTGGCTACGGTGCACAAGCACATCACCAATCTGCAGAAGAAGGGGCTGCTCGAGCGAGCGCATAATCGCAGCCGTTCCATCGATATTCTGCCGCCCAAGAGCAAGACGCGGCAGCCAGAGCGCCTGCCGCTGGTCGGCCGGATTGCTGCCGGCTTTCCAGTCGACGCGGCCGAGGCTTCAGAATCCATTTCACTCGGCGATATTATTGGGAGCAAAGACGTTTACGCCCTCGAAGTACGGGGCGATTCCATGCGCGATGAGCACATCGTGGACGGCGATTATGTGCTGGTGGAGCGCGTGAAAACTGCGCGGCCTGGGGAGATCATCGTCGCGCTGGTACGCGGAAGCGAGACCACTCTCAAGCGTTACTACATGGAAGGCGACCGCGTGCGGCTCCAGCCCTCGAATGTGGAGATGGCACCCATCTACGTTCCAGCCGAGCAGCTCGCGATCCAGGGCCGTGTGTTGGGCATCCTGCGGAAATATGCCTGAGCTGGCAGCAAATCAGGCGGAAAACGAAAAGCGGCCCGGCAAATCTGCCGGGCCGCTCTCTTTACCTCAATGATTCAATCGCTTACGCCACTGTGGTGGTGGCCAACACCTTTGCGACGCTCTTGTCGATCGTTTCCTTCGGTACGTAGCCCACGATCTGCTCCGCTACTTTGCCGCCCTTGAACAGCAGCAGCGCGGGAATGCCGCGGATGCCATAGCGAGCCGGAGTGGACGCATTGCGATCCACATCCATCTTCATGACCTTGAGCTTGCCGGAATAGGCTGCGGCCACCTCGTCCACGATTGGGGCCAGCGCGCGACACGGGCCGCACCAGGCCGCCCAGAAGTCCACCAGGACCGGTTCATTAGAGTTCAGAACCTCCTGTTCAAAGGTCGCGTCGTTCACCTCAGTGATCCCATGACCTGCCATTCTTCCTCCATCTGGACACAGCAAATTAGATTCAGTTTGTGTCCGAAACTGCCCTTTGCGAGCGCGTTTGAGCACGATTTGCGTGCCGAAATCTGCTCCTAGAGAGATGCAATAGGCCGCGAAAGGTCGCAGCGCCCGGACAGCTTGTTTCCATCATAGTGGGAAACCGCAGTGAAGGCGGGAATCGGCTGTGGAAAGCAAAAGCGCCTGTGGCTCCAAAGAAGCCACAGGCGCTAGAGCAGCCCTCCCCCAGAACTGCCCACGGGTGAGAAGGTAGGCGGTACGAGTCGAAAAAGTAAACAAAACTTAGGTACTTTTGTGGTCATCGTCCCACGCATTACTGAGCGCATGTTCTTTCAGGTGACCTGCCGGCCTGGCGATCTCTTCATCTTCGGCAAACTGGAAAAAATCGTATACTCCGATACAAATGGCCGGTTTACTTTCTCCGCGCGAGGCGGCGCTGCGCCTCGGTATCTCGTATCCCACCATGAAGCAGTGGCTCTACCGGGGCAAATTGAAGGCGATCAAGACGCCCGGCGGGCACTATCGCATTCCGGAGGCGGAGCTCGACAGCCTGCTCCATAAGGCGCGGCGGCCGGAGACGCCGAAGCGGCAGATGCTGCGCACGGTCAGCGGCCGCAATCAACTGGTCGGCCGGATCGTCGAGATCAAGGTCGAGGGATTGCTGGCGCAAATCAAGCTTTCGATCGGCGGCCAGATCATCACGTCCTTGATTACGGCGGATGCCGCGCGCGAGCTTCAACTCGAAGTGGGCGAGACCGCCGCCGCGCTCATCAAGTCAACCGAAGTGATGCTGCTTCGTGTCTAAAGTGGGCGACACCCTGCGAAGCCACAGACCAAGCCGCAGGACGTCGTGTCTCGTAGTCATTGCGCTCGCTCTGCTTTTCCTGCTGAGCCACGCGACTTTGTTGGCGCAGTCGCAGGCGCCGCTGCGGGTTGCGGCAGCAGCAGATCTCGAACCGCTGCTCCCTTCTCTGCTCAGGAATTACGAGCAGCAGACCGGCCAACATGCGGAAGGATCCTTTGCCTCCTCGGCAACTCTCGCGACGCAGATTGAAAACGGTGCGCCCTTCGATGTTTTCCTCTCCGCGGACATGGCGCTTCCGGAGAAGATTGTCCGCGACGGATTCGCTGCCGCCGGCAGCACCGCGCAACCGTATGCCCGCGGCACTCTCGTGCTGTGGACGCGGAACCAGAGCGGCGTGGCTCCGCTCAGCATGCAGCTGCTCGCTTCGCCCGCGATACACAGCATCGCCATTGCGAACCCGCAGCATGCGCCATACGGCCGCGCCGCCATGCAGGCCCTCACCAGCCTGGCACTCGTTCCCGCAGTGGAGTCAAAGCTGCGCACCGCAGAGAACATCGCGCAGGCGGCGCAGTTCGCCAGCACCGGCAATGCGGACGTAGGGCTGATCTCGCTGACTTCGGCGCTCACCCTCACAGCACAGGGACATTATGTTGCTGTGCCAGCAAATGCATACCAGCCGATCCTCCAGGGCGCCGTTGCATTGAAAGGTGGCGCAAATCCGAAAGGCGCGGTCACCTTCCTGCAGTACCTGCACTCGCCGGCGGTGGCGCAGCAGCTGCAGCAGGGTGGATTGGCACCGGCGCGGTGAAGGTCACGCATATATCAAGTTGTTCGCGCTCAGTAGAATTGACAGAGTGTTCTGCCCTTTAGAAGTTTCGGGGTAGACCCCCGGCGAATCGCCTTGCGTTGAAAATGCGAAATCGACTCTCTTTGGCGGTTTCACGTTTCCACCGCCCGCAGCCGCCCGTTTTCTGCGCGAGTTGGCACCTGAAGCGGCGCTATTAGTTCACGGCGCCGGATTATTCGACAGCAAAGATAAGAGCCATGGCACCACAGCCAGCAGACGTCTGCGTGGCACGCCATCGCGAGCTTGGACTGATATGCCGTGGAGTGTTGCGGCATACAACTCTCCGAGAGCATCAGTGTCCGTCTCCTTTGCAATCTCACCCTCTCTAACAGCCCGCCGAAGACGCTTCATCATGCTTGCCGTACGCGCGCGGCGATGAGATGCAAGCCACTCCCGCACCCGATCGTTCTCGCCCGTGCAGTTTGTCGCAGCAGAGACCACCATGCACCCCGGTGTGTTTTGAGCGCGAGTGTAGAGTGCGATAGCGTCACGGAATAATCTCTCGATAGCGCAAACCACGCTCGGCTCTTCTGTTAAGGCCCGGTCAGCAAACCCGCCCTCATGCTCTTCATAATGTGCGATAGCTTCGCGAAAGATGGCTTCTTTCGAACCAAATGCCGCATAGATCCGGGCTGAAGCTAACCCTAGCCGTTCACTTAGGTCGGACATCGACACTCCTTCGTACCCCCTTTCCCAGAACAGATCGCGAGCTTGTACAAGTGCGGCAGCTCTATCGAACTCACGTGGTCGTCCTGCCATGTGTTGCTCTCCCATTGTTTGCTGTGCATTTAAGAATACTGCTGCCGGGTGTTATTCTTTGTCAATCAGCAAAGAATGAGGCGAATTCATGCGTGCATCGGTCATCGAAGAGCTAAACAAGCCACTGGTTGTCCAGAATGTGCCCGACCCGACATGTTTCCCTGATGGCGCCATCATTCGTGTCGGAGCTAACGGAATCTGCAGAACCGATTGGCATTTGTGGACGGACGACTGGAGTTGGAGAGGATTGACGATCAAGCCTCCTTTTGTCCTGGGACATGAGTTCAGCGGCACTGTAGAGGAAGTCGGCAACAAGGTGAAGGGCTGGAGACAGGGAGACCGGGTGATCTTTCCGATGAACCCCGGTGAGGGAACCTGCGAATGGTGTCGCAGCGGAAATCAAAACGTCTGCGATTCCGGTGCTCTGCTTGTTCCCGGTGTGTCCTATTGGGGTGCTTTCGCAGAGTACGTGGCCGTACTGTATGCCGATGTAAATCTGGTGCGTCTGCCGGATTCCATCTCATTTGTCGACTCCGCAAGCATGGCATGCCGTTATATGGCTGCGTTTCATGGAGTAGTGAACCAAGCAACTGTCCGTGGTGGAGAATGGGTAGTCGTTCATGGAGCGGGCGGCACAGGCTTGTCCGCTGTTCAAATTGCGACTGCGATCGGAGCCAGAGTGATCGCAGTGGATGTGACGGACCACGCGCTTACCGCTGCCAGACAGTTGGGTGCCCTATATGTCATCAACAGTCGTGACGATGATCCGGTGGATGCAGTGCGAACACTGACCAAGGGCGGTGCTCAAGTCTCTGTCGATGCGCTCGGCATTGCAGAAACCTGCCGTAACTCCGTCCTCTCCCTACGCAAGCTCGGCCGCCATGTCCAACTCGGACACACCACGCGAGAGCAAGCAGGAGATGTATCGCTTCCGATCGATGTAATTCTGCTTAATGAACTTCGGCTGTACGGCACCTTTGGAATGCAGGCTCGCCGCTTTGGGACAATGCTCGCAATGTGCGAATCCGGAATGCTGCGGCCCGGTGAGTTGGTCCGCCAGACGGTCGGGCTGGATGGCGTAACCAGAATTTTTGAAGCAATGGGCAACTACGATACGACCGGCATCGTGGTGATTGATAACTTTCAATGACCTTAAATCTACGATCTCCTCGTAAGTACCTACAAACCGTCTTTCTGGGAAGCGACAGCAGCACCATGCAAGCAGGACGAAAACGAGAGGTGTCCGAAGCAAGCCTTTCACAAGGCTTGCTCTTTCTCGTTCGAGAGCGCGCACTGGAAGCCTCCAACGTGAGTGGCCCGCGGCAGCCGTGCCTTATTCGCAATGCGTCTTTGCAGTAATGGAGTCTCTCTGCTAACTGCGACCGCCAGTTGAAAAGCTCTGCGCGAGCGGCGAGGACTCTCATATCAATTCCGGCAGCCAACGCCTTCCGAACAAGCTCCCCGTCTTCGAATCCCGTTCCGAGGGAAACCAGGAGTCTGCGGGAGCAGTGGCGCGAATATTTTCACGCGCCGCTCAAAAAAAAGCTTGACGCATGATCTGCTGTTATAGTTAAGTATAACACTAGAAGCAAGTACAGCATTCAGGCCCCTCTCGCACGCGAGTATGCCAGGAGGAATCCTGGCGTGAAGCACAAAAGAACCTAAGGAGAACGCACTATGAAACCGCTCCGTTTTCTGTTGTCCGTTGTTCTGATCTCGCTCTGCACCGCCGCGTCTGCCCGCTCCGAGACGCAAACCCGGTCCGAGGCGCAAACTCAGACCGATGGAGAAAAGTCGTTCACCCTGCTGAAAAGCCTCGCCGGCACCT
>JBJMGC010000043.1:0-58684 GCA_045808105.1 Acidobacteriaceae bacterium
ATTCCGTCGACGGCAGCCGAGCGAATACGAAGAGCGCTTCCATTTGCGGGCACTCTGTATCAGGGCGCATTTTCCCGCAATGACTTCACCTACGTCGTGGCGATGTTCCAGCATGGATATCTGGACGAGGCGGCAGCCTCCTTTGAACAGGTGATTCGTGCCAAGCCGAATGATGCTGAGGGCTATTACAATCTGGGAACGCTGAGTCTGCAGCGTCATGATTTTCCGCAGGCACGCCGGTATCTGGAGCAAACTCTCAAGCTGCGTCCAAACTATCCGGAGGCGTGGAACAACCTTGGCATGATGGCGGCCCAGCAAGGCAACGCCGACGAGGCTATCCAGAACTTTCGTCAATCGCTGCTCCTGCGTCCTAATTACGCGACCGCGCTGCTGAATCTGGGCAATGTGTACCGGCGGCAGGGGGATCTTGCAAAGGCGCAGGAATGCCTGACACATGCTCTGGAAATCCAACCCGACGATCCGGAGGCAAACTACAGCCTGGGCATGTTCTATGCGCAGCAAAATCAGTTGCCGCGCGCGGCCGACCTTTTGCAGAAGGCCGCTGAGCTGCGTCCAGGCTATCCCGAGGCCTTGAACAACCTCGGCGTGCTGTATGTGCGGGAGCAGGAATATGCCAAGGCCGAGGAGCAGTTCAAGAGCTGCATCCGTGTGAATCCCAATTTTGATCAGGCATATCTGAACCTGGCGCGCTTTTACGTGATGCAGAACGATAAGGAAAGGGCAAAATCGGTGCTGCAGGAGTTGCTGCGCGTGCAGCCGCGGAACCCAAACGCCAAACAGGCGATGGATGTGCTGAACTCGATGCCATAGCGAGTCACGTTACCGATGCTCTGCGTCGAATCTGTTGCTGACAGACTTCTCGTAAACTGAAGAACATGCTCTATACCGAGGCAGTCGATCGCCTGCAGGCCCTGGGCGCTGAGTTGCACGCCGCCCCCGGCCAGCCGCGGCGCAAGTTCGAGCTTGCGCAAATGCGCACCCTCATGGCGGCGCTTGGAAATCCGCAAGAGCGCTTCCGTTCCGTCCTCATCGCGGGCACCAATGGCAAGGGCTCGACCGCCTCGACACTCGCCGCCATCCTCGCCGCCTCCGGTCTTCGCCCCGGCCTTTACACGTCGCCGCACCTGATTCGCGTCAACGAGCGCATTCAGATCCTGGAACAAACTCCCGGCAGCGGTCATCAGGTTACCCACACGCTCATTCCGGACGAAGAGTTCAGCCGGCAGCTCGAAGCGGTGATCCACACAGCCGAGCGCCTCGTCTCCGAGGGCAAACTGCCCGGGCCGCCCAGCTTCTTCGAAACCGTCACGGCGATGGCCTTCCTGCACTTTGCCGCTGCCAGAGTGGAGATCGCCGTCCTCGAAGTCGGTCTCGGCGGCCGTTTGGATGCGACCAACGTCGTCGAGCCGGTGCTCTCGATCATCACCGACATCTCGATTGACCACACGGAATGGCTGGGCCACACCGTCACCGAAATCGCGCGCGAAAAGGCCGGCATCCTGCGTCCAAATGGCGTGCTGGTCACGCTTCCGCAGCACCCGGAGGCCAACCAGGCCATCGGCGAAGCCGCCGTTGCCCTTAACGTACGCGCCGTCAATGCAACGTCCGCCCTGCCATTCGATACAACGTCGGTTACAAACATGCACAATCGCTATCCACTGGATATCGCTATTGCCGGAAAAGAACAGGGCTTCCACATCGAAGTCGATTCGCCGCTCGCGGGTCAGCACCAGCAGCGCAACATCGCACTGGCCATTACCGCTGCTCTCGAATTACGTAATCGTTATAGTTACGATATCGACGGAGAGTCCATTGCCGCCGGAATCCATCAGACTCGCTGGCCGGGCCGCCTCGAAAAGCTGACCCGCAACGGCCGCTCCATCCTGCTCGACGTGGGCCACAACCCGGCGGGCGCATGGACGCTCCGCGCGGCGCTCGCTGCCGAGAAGAATCCGCCTCGCAACCTGATCTTCGGCTGCCTGGATGACAAGCCGGTCGAAGAGCTGGCCCAGATCCTGTTTCCGCTCTTCGATCGCGTGCTTCTCGTCGCGGTGCCATCGCCGCGCGCCGCCTCCGGCGCCCGCTTGCTCGCCGCCGCAGAAGCTGTCGGCGCAGTCGCTATGCTCGAACCGAACCTTACTGCGGCCCTCAGTGATTCAACTGGCCAGGACGCTGTCATTACCGGCTCCGTCTATCTGGTGGGCGAAGCGCGCGCGCTCCTCATCGCCGAAGGTTGGACCTCCGATGCCCGCTGAAACGGAGACTGCATTAACCGAGCTACCGCCGCGCCAGCTCAGCGTCAAAGAGCGATTCATGTCGAACTTTGTTCAGGCGCCACTCTTCTTCAGCGCCACTGCTGCTTTCGGCACCGTCTCCCTGCTTGCCTCGCTTACGGAAAAGGATGGCCGCCGCCAGCATTGCATCGCCCGCGCCTGGGCGAAATGCGCGCTCGCCATCGCGGGCTCACCTATTCATGTCGCTGGCCTTGACGTCCTTCACAACCACCCCGTGGCCGTCTACGCCTGCAATCATCTCTCCTACATGGATACCCCCGCCATTTTCGCAGCGCTGCCATTCCAGTTCCGCATTCTCGCGCGCAGCGACCTCTGGAAGATGCCTTTCATCGGCTGGCACCTGAACCGCTCCGGCCAGATTTCCGTTGCGGTCGACAATCCGCGCGCTTCCATCGCCAGCCTTACTAACGGCGTGCGTGCCCTCAAAGCCGGCATGCCGCTCTTTGTCTTTCCGGAAGGCGGCCGCTCCCGCGATGGGCAGCTTGGTCCATTCATGAGCGGTCCCGCCTATATGGCCATCCGCGCCGGTGTGCCGATCATCCCCATGGCACTGGTCGGTACCTATGAACTGCTGCCGATTCACACCCGCCACTTCAGCCCGCGGCCGCTGGAGTTGCGCATCGGCGAACCTATCCCGACGACCGGCCTCACGGCGCGCCAGTCGGAAGGATTGACAGCGCAGCTGCGTCAAGCTATCGAAGAGTTACGCGTCGCGCCACCAATCCGCTGAGAGAGTCTCTTATGTCCAAGCCACGCATCCTTATTCCCGAGCCCACCTCCACGGATTCTGAATACAACCAGCGCGGCTGGGCCCAGTACGCTGCTGCAGTCGAGCAGGCAGGCGGTATCCCGGTCCCAGTGCCGCTCCACGCCACTCAGGAGGAGCAGGCTCAGCTAATCGCCGGCGCACAGGGCGTGCTGCTGCCCGGCAGCCATGCCGATGTGAACCCGGAAAAGTGGAACGAGCCACTCGATCCGCACTCCACTCCTGCCGACCCGCTGCGCGAAGCCGCCGATGAACTTCTCCTGCAGGATGCTTTTAACCTGCAGAAGCCCATCTTCGGCATCTGCTATGGCATGCAATCGATGAACGTGTGGCGCGGCGGCTCCCTCGTGCAACATCTCGAGACCGCCGTGAATCACACACCCGGCCGGCATATCGCCGAGGCGCACCCGGTCGCAGTGACGCCCGGGAGCCTGCTTGCAGACCTTGCCGCGACAGCCCAAGCGACCGAAACTCCCGTGCTCGTTAACTCTAGCCATCATCAGGCGGTGGCCCGTATCGGCGACAAGCTTCGTCCTGTCGCCATCAGCCCGCTGGACGGCACCGTCGAGGCTGTCGAGGCGACGGAAGCCACGCCTCACGCACCGTTCGTCCTTGGTGTTCAATGGCATCCGGAGCGTACTTACACATCCAGCCCGCTTTCTCGCGAGCTATTCCGGGCCTTCGTCGAGGCGGCCAGCACATGGAAGCCGCAGGCCAACGGGCCGAGATCGCCGACTGCTCCTCTTCCGAGAAGCATTGAATGACCGTCACGGCTGATCAGGTCCTCGCGGCCGCGGAGCGCTGGGAGCTGTCACAAACGCTATCTCGCACAGAGAGCGCCGCGGAAAAGCTTGCGGCCTATGGCAATCTCCTGCTGCACTGGAACGCACGCCTCTCCCTCACAGCCATTCGCGACAAGGCTCAAGTGATCGAGCGGCACCTGATGGAGGGCATTTTCGCGGCGAAGCATCACCCTTCCGGGGCGACGGCGCTCGATTTCGGCTCGGGAACCGGCATTCCTGGCATTCCTATTGCGATCTGCCGCCCTGGTCTTTCTGTCGTCCTCGCGGAATCCCAACGCAAAAAAGCGGCGTTTCTTCAGGAAGTAGTCCGCAGACTCGGCCTGCCAGCCTCCGTGCATGCCGGACGGGCAGAAACTCTCCCCATCGGAAGCTTTGACGCGGTGTGGATGCGTGCCGTTGATAAAGGCACCACGATGCTGCCAGCGGCCGCCGCACTGGTTGCAAAGGCAGGTTCGTTATGCCTGTTCGGGACTGGAATCGCACCGTCACTCCCGTCGTGGCGGTGGAAAACCCTCCCTTTCCCGGGCAGTACCGGCCGTGTTTTGCACATTGCCCAACGCGCGTAACGTTCCACGTGGAACATGTAACTCTATGGCTCTTCTCGTGTTCCACGTGGAACACTCCCTTGCCCCATAATCTTCCACAGCGTCTTCCACAACTCCCTCCGCTGAGGCTGTTTGCATCCGTTTCGCCTCCCCGTTAGCTTTATCTGCAATGTCCGAAGCCATCATCCTGGCCATCGCCAACCAGAAAGGTGGCGTAGGCAAGACCACCACCGCCATCAATCTCAGCGCCGCCCTCGCCCTCGAAGGCCTGCACTGCGTCCTCATCGACTGCGACCCGCAGGCCAACAGCTCCAGCGGCTTGGGTGTCGCACGCGACGGCGATCATGGCTCCGTCTACGATCTCCTCACCGGCGGCGCTTCCGTCGACACCCTCCTTCAGCCCACAGCGATCGAAACGCTCAAAATCATTCCCGGCAGCCGCAACCTCATTGGTGCCAACCTCGAGCTGGTCGACAGCAAAGACCGCGAGACCCGCCTGCGCGACGCCCTCAAAGAGCTCCGCATCGCCTATGACTTCATCATTCTGGACTGCCCGCCCGCCCTCGACCTCCTGACGCTCAACGCTCTGGTCGCCGCCGACCGCCTGCTGGTTCCGATGCAAGCGGAGTACTTCGCCCTGGAGGGCGTCAGCGAGCTCCTCGGGACGATCGGCCGCGTGCAGCAGGCGTTCAATCCCAAGCTCGAGCTCGAAGGCGTCGTTCTCACCATGTATGACGAGCGCACCAACCTCGCCCAGCAGGTCACGGAAAACCTCAAAGGCTTCTTCGGTGACAAGCTCTACAAGACCGCTGTACCCCGCAACATCCGCCTCGCAGAAGCTCCCAGCCATGGCAAACCCGTCCAGCTCTACGACGTCCGCTCACGCGGCGCCGACGCATACCGCGATCTCGCCGATGAGCTGCTAGCCAATCATAAGATCGTCAGCCCCGCCGCCAAGCAGCGCGAGGCCAGTGCTAAAGCCCGTAAAAACAGCAAGATACGCTTCTGGCCGTATGCCTGACGCAGACCAGTCTTCCTAACGCACCACCGAGAGACGCACCATGAGCACACCCGACAAGCGACGCGCCTTAGGTAAAGGTCTTGAAGCGCTCCTCCCCCATCGTTCCGCACCGCAACCGGTTCAAATCCACGCGGCAGCCGAAGGTGCACCCACCCCTGCAGCCTCGGACGGCAAACCGCTCGAGCTCGCGCTTGACCTCATCGACCGCAACCCCTTCCAGACGCGCAGCCAGTTCGATGAGGCTGCGCTTGAGGAGCTCGCGACCTCGATTGCCGCCACCGGCGTCGTGCAGGCGATCCTCGTCCGCCCCGTTGCCGAAGGCCGCTATCAGCTCATCGCCGGCGAGCGCCGCCTGATGGCATCGCGCAAGGCCGGCAAGGCCACGATCCCTGCCGTCGTGCGGCCAGCCTCCGATGAGCAGGCGATGGAGATGACCATCATCGAAAATCTCCAGCGCGCCGACCTCAACCCCATGGAGCAGGCGCGCGCTTTCGACCGCCTCGGCCGCGAGTTTCAGATGACGCAGGAACAGATGGCCAAGCGCACCGGCAAGGACCGTGCCTCCGTCGCCAATTTCCTCCGCCTGCTCCGCCTACCCAACGAGATCCAGGGCAAGGTCGAGGCTGGCGAGCTCTCATTTGGCCACGCCCGCACGCTACTCGCGCTCGAATCGCCAGACGCCATCCTCAAGGCCGCGCAGAAGGTCCTCGCATTGTCGATGTCCGTGCGCCAGACCGAGAGCTTCGTGCAGAATATGCTGAACCCGGAAAAGGCGGAAAAGAAGGAGAAGTCCAAAGACCTGCTCGATCCCAATGTGCGCGAAGCCCGCGACCAGATGCAGCGTGCGCTCGGCCTCAAAGTCGCCATAGAGGACCGGGGTGGCAAAGGCAAGGTCATCATCGAGTACACCAACCTCGAAGCCTTCGATGCGCTGATGGAGCGCATCACCGCCACTCACATTACGAGCGAGGCATGATCGTCGCAGCATCTTCACGGACAAACCGCCTGCAGATTGTCTTCGACCTGGCACTCGTCGCTGTCTTCGCGATCTTCTTGTGGGCGCCATGGAATCGCATCGCAAGCACCGGCAGTTCTTCTGTCACGATGGCGTGGCTCTCGCTGCCCATGATGCTGGCGCGCCGTGGACTTCATCTCGCATATGCAACTGATACAGTTACAATTAGCGCGCTCGCTGCCGCCGTGCTCGGCGCGCTGCTCTCCATCGCGGCACGCATGCGTGGCAGCGCAGCTCTCGGCGAACTGGGAACATTTCTCTTCGGTGCCTCCGTCGCGATCCTCATGCCGATGTGGACCGCCATCAGCTTTCTTGGCGTGTTGCTGTTGATTCTCATCTTGCGCATGCGCTTCGTCGCGATGCGCCGCACAACGGCGCTAGTGGCGCTTCTCACCGCGCTCTGGCCCATTGGCTATGCAATCGGATTCGCCATGCTCGCCTGGCGCTACAATCCGCAATTGCTGCTCAAGGCACTCGTCATCACGCTCGGCATTTCGCTGGTCGCACGCGCACTCCTGCCGTCAACAGCCGTGGCATCCTAAAGCGCAGAGACACTATTCAACATGAGCAACGAAGCCAACAAAGTCACACGCAGCCGCTTCGAAATCGACGAGCGCGGCGAGATCGCATACCTCGAATTCGATCGAGACAGCCAGGGCTGGATGACGATCTGGCATACCGAAGTGCCACCAGCGATGAGAGGTCGCGGCGTCGCGGCAGAGCTCGCTCAGACAGCATTTGAATATGCGAAGCAGAACCACCTTCGCGTCGACGTCATCTGTCCTCTTGCAGCGGACTACGCTGCCAAGCACCCCGAATACCAATCCTTAATCGGCAAACAAGCAAATCTGTAAGCGCGGCAAAAGCCCGCCGGGTATGCGCAGGAAAACGGGCGTAGCCGCCAGAAAAGATGGCGTGACCCTAAGGCCACGCCATCGGAGCGTCTCTTAAGAAGGAGACACTCACAAAACCACATACCGGATCCGGCGCCAGCGACACCGCCCCGGAATCTCGATACCTGTTACTTCTTCGGCGGCGCGATGGTGTCCTTTGCCGACTTCGCCACGCGGAACTTCACCACGGTCTTCGCCTTGATCTTGATCGCTTCGCCCGTCTGGGGATTGCGGCCCATGCGCGCCTTGCGCTCTGCTTTCACCAGCCGGCCAAGTCCCGGGATCACGAATACGCCGTTCTTCTTGGTCTCCTTCACTGCCGTTTCCGTCAGCAGATCGAAGAATCCGCTCACCTGCTTGTTAGTCAATTCGAGCTTCTCGGCCATTTGCCGAACCAGCTGTGTCTTGGTCAGTCCTGCTGCCATTGAAATTCCTCCTGTCTCTCGTTAGGTAGCGATTCTTTCCGGCATCGCCGGCAAGAACGCCTTGAAGGGGAAGCTCCGCACCCGCTTGCCAGGTGCCATCACTGGCTTCCGGCCCCGGCGACTCAATGCAGACAATCGCCAGTGTTTATGCGGGTTCCCCAACTCCTACCGAGGATCACCATGCGGCCTTTTGCCGCCGCTTGTCAACGGCAAATCAGGCATTTCCACAGTTTTCTTCGTGTTTTTTAGTGTTTTAGTGGATTTTTAGCGGGTTTCTACAACTTTTGCTGCACTTTTCGCCGCTCCGAACAACACCGCAACACTCAGAAGAGCGGCTTGCGAGGCTTCTCCGCAGCCAGCAGCAGCGGTCGGTTCAGCATCGTTACCAGAGGCGCAGCGGCGCGGAAATAGCTCGCCACCGTCTTCGCGAAATCAGGCTGCATGGCTGTCTCCGGGGCCAGTGATGCACTGAAGCCCCATCGCTTCTGCCGGTAAAGATCCGCTGCCGGATGCTCTGCCGGAAAGCCCTTCGGCGAACGGCTCAGCGGTTCGCCGCTCTCCTCATCCTTCAATAGACGCCGCAAGCCGCGCGCCTGCGCCAGCTTTCGATACTCCTGGTGATGCTCCATCAGAAAGCGGCGAATAGCAAGCAGTTGTTCGGTCTCCGGCATGAACGCGCCCGCGGCAATCTCCACCTGCTTGCCGGAAACTTGTAGATAAAACCCCGCGCCGGAGGTCTTCCTCAAGCCATCATGCACCCACCACGCCGAGACGTGCGGCTTGTAGGGCAGCTTGTTATTCGAGAAGCGCGTGTCGCGGTAGATGCGCATCATGATCGACTCCGGCGCGCGCACATGCCCCGGCGCAAAATCCATCATGGCCCCGCTCACGGCTTCAATCACCGCCAGCATCGGTCGCTTGATCTCGGCCTCATACACCGGCTTGCGCGCGTTGAACCAGTCCCGATGGTTGTTGCGCGCGAGGCCCCGCAGAAAACGTAACCCTTCCGGCGCAAAATAGGGCCGCCGCTCCTCGCTGCCCTCAGCCGCCCGCCTCTTTTGTTTTGAACCTGGTCGTCCCGTTCCGGCCCGTCTCTTCGAATCCATCGCAACTTTCCCGCCCGAGCAGGCGTCTCTTGCTGTTGTCTGCTGCATGACCTAGTTTCGTTCCTTGTGCAAACACCGGCATCGTCTTCATCTTCGCAGCAATCGCGGTCCTCCGGCTACGCCACGCCCTCATTCAATGCCATCACGCGGAACGTCATGCTCGATGCGGCATTGAGCCGTTCGCCAGCTCACTTGCCAATACAGAAGCTGGAGAAGATGCGGTTCAGGATATCGTCTGCGGTCGTCGCTCCGGTGAGCTGATCGAGCTGTTGCAGTGCTGCATACAGATCCAGCAGGAGCATCTCGTGGGGCACATGCTGCGCCAGCCCAGCATGCGCGCGCGCCAGCGCTTGCGTGCAGCCCTGGAGCGCTTCGTAGTGCCGCAAGCTGGTCAGCATGCCGCCCTCGGCGTCATTTGCCGCCCCTCGCACTCGCTCCAACAGCTGCTTGCGCAGCTCCGCCACACCTTCGCCCGTAAGCGCGGAAACCTGCGCCAGGTTACCTGTCGCTCCATCAACACCGTCGAACCGGAGTCGCGCCACCCGCAGTGGCCGCGCGAGGTCGATCTTGTTCAGTACCAGAAATGGCGAGCGCCCCTGAAGCGACGAGAGCAGCCGCGCATCTTCCTCCTGCAGGCGCAGCGCGCCTGTATCGTCTACCGTTGCGGTTGCATCCAGCAGCAGCAGCACCAGGTCTGCGTCCGCCATCGCGCTCTCGGTGCGTGCAATGCCATGCGATTCCGCTTCGTCCCTGGTCTCGCGCAGCCCCGCCGTGTCCACCAGCTCCACCGGTATTCCGCCGAGCGAGATGCGTTCTGTCACCAGATCACGCGTTGTGCCTGGCATTGCCGTGACAATTGCCCGCTCGCGCTCCACCAGCCGGTTGAAGAGCGACGACTTGCCCACGTTCGGACGACCAACGATCGCCAGGGTCAGGCCGTTGTGCACCAATCGTCCCTCGCGAAAGCTCGCGGCAATCGGCGCAAGCGCGGCATCCAGCGCGTCCAGTTGCCGCGCAATCTCGGCATCCGGCGTCACATCAATGTCATCTTCGGCAAAGTCGATGCCCGCTTCGAGCAGTGTTATCAGCGCGGCCAATTGCTCCTTCACCGGAGCTACGCGCCGGCTGAGCGCTCCCCCCAATTGCTCTGCAGCGACGCGCACCTGATAGAGCGTCTCGGCCGCAACCAGGTCGCGCACCGCCTCGGCTTGCGTCAGGTCAATGCGTCCATGCAGAAAAGCGCGTTCGGTAAACTCGCCCGGCCGTGCCAGCCGAGCCCCCGCTTCGAGCGCGCGCCGCACCAGCAGGTCCAGGATCACGGGCGAGCCATGCGCCGCAACCTCCAGCACATCCTCGCCGGTATACGAGTTTGGCGCGGCGAACCAGGTCACCACCCCTTCATCGAGCCGCGCGCCGCTGTCCAAGATGGCACAATAGCGCGCCCGGCCCGGCAGAAGCGGAGATCGTAACTCTAGATGTGACGACAATAGCCGCTGCGCATCGGCGCCGGAGAGACGCACAATGCCGATGCCACCGCGACCGGGAGGCGTTGCTATGGCAACAATGGTGTCTTCGGCAACGCTAGGATTGCCAATGATCCCGCTCATGGCTTTCGGAAACTATCGAGGGCGAAACTGTGGAGGGCGGAGCCATCGCGGCTAGCCTGCCGGATTCCCGGCAGCCGCCTCAGTGATCCGCCGCGTTCCAGCTCAGCGGCGCGGGCCACGGCGATCGCCACCACGCCCGCCACCGCCGCGCCGGTCATCTCTGCGTCCCGGGCCTCGGCCGCCACCACGGGAATCTCGGGCACCGCGGCCGCCACTGCGCTGGAACGATGGCGCTGCCACCGGCGGGACATGCTTGTCACCCTTGCGGTAAACGACGACAAAGCGCCGCAGGCCTTCGCCGCTGCTCTCTGTTTCCAGATCGTCGAACTGCCGGAAGGCAAGGTGCAGCATGCGCCGCTCGCGGGAGCTCATCGGCTGAAAGCTGTAAGGCGCGCCGCTGCGCCGAACGCGTTCGGCCGCTGCATCTGCCGCCATCTTCATCTCCCGCGCGCGGATCGCCTTGAAATTGCCGCTGTCGAAAGAGATGCGATCGTGCTCCTCCGGCTCCAGCCGCACCATCTTGGCCGCGATATGTTCGAGCGCGCGCAGCAGCTCGCCGTTGCGCTGCGTTACAAGCGGAGCGTCCGGCCCGGCAATCTCTACGTAAATCTCGCGCGCTTCCAATCCATCCGGATCGGCAGCGCCTTCACCGGCCGTGATGCGGTACTTCAACCGCAGGCCGCCGGTAGCGACCAGCAGCTTCAGAAACTCGGAAATCGTATTGGCCGCGGCGCGGTAGTCTTCGATCGGCATAGCTCTCTATCCTATATCGCCTTATGTCTATCGTTTGCTTCTGTCACCCGCCAGCATTATGCGGTGCGCCGGCCACTGCGCGTCAGCTTCTTCGCGGCGCGCTTGGCGGCAATCTCTCGCATCTGCTTGCCCATGCCAGTGCGGTTCATGATGATCTGCATCCCCGTCGTAATCAGGTTGCTGGCTGCCCAGTACAGCGCCACACCCGACCCGATATTCAGCATGATGAAGCCGAACATCAGCGGCATCATGAACGCCATCATCTTCTGCTGCGCCGGGTCCACTCCAGGCGAGGGCGACAGATACGACGTGGTGAACATGGTCAGAATGACGAAGATCGGCAGGATGTGCAGCGCGTCGGGCGCGGCCAGATCGTGCAGCCAGAACCAGTGCGCGTGCCGTAGTTCGATCACATTCTCCAGCATCTCGTAGAAGCCGTACAGCAGCGGATACTGAAGCAGCATGGGCAGGCAGCCGCCAAACATGTTGACGCCCTCGCGCCGCTGCAGGTCCATGATCTCTTTGTTCATGTCCTGGCGCCGCGGATCGGTGGCTTTGTACTTCTTGTACTTCTCCTTGATCTGCTGCATCTCCGGCTGAATCCTCTGCATCTTCAGCGCGGATCTCATCATGGTGATGCGCGTCGGCAACATCGCCAGATTCAGCACCAGTGTCAGGATCAGAATCGACCAGCCCCAGTTCGGCACGATATGGTCGTAGGTAAAGCGCAGTGCTGCAAATAGCGGCTTGGCAACCCAGCCAAACCATCCGAAGTTCAGGATTGGGTCGATGTTGGGGCCGGTTTCGGTGCCATTGGCCGCGGTCGCTTTTACGCTGCTCAGAACGGAGATGACCTTCGGCCCCGCGAAAACGCGCAGCGACACCGGCGTGCTCATCGATCCTACTGCGGCGCCCAATAGCGGCACAGACTCGGTCGCGCCGTTCGGCTGCTTCGCGTCTTTCGGGATGCTCCAGCCATTGTTCAGGGAAATTACCGACGTCTGCTCGGGCTGGTCCGGCAGGAAGATTGCGCCGAAGTACAGATCACTGATGCCGGCATAGTCAAACGGCCCAGTCAGTGTCGCGCCACCGCTTACCTTCTTGGTTGCCGTTTTCTCGAACTTGCCGTTCTGCGAAATATCGAGCTGCGCCTTGGAATAGGACGCGAGAGTGTTCTGGTCGCCTATTCCCGCCGGCCACGATAGCAGCGTCGGCAGCGGGCTGCCGTTGTTCGTCACAGAAGCGGTGACATGAATGACGTAGCTTGCGTCGAAGCGGAAGGTCTTCTTGACCACCAGGCCGCCGCTTGCGTAATCGAAGGTCAGCTCGCCGGGAGCCGCCAGATTGCCGGTGGCGGACGGCTTATAGAGAGCCGTCGCGAGCCGCTGCCGCTGCCCCGCGTCATAGCTGTAGAGCGAAAGCGGGTATCCGAACTTTGCCGACGTCTGCGGATTTACCAGGTCCAGCGGCTTGCCGTTGTCGTCCTCGTATCGCTTCAATACCCAGCTCTTCACCTGGGCGCCGCGATTGGTGAAGACAATACGATAATTCTCGTTTTCGATCGTAGTGGTTTGCTCAGCCACCGCAGCTACCGATGCCATCGATGCGGCGCGCGCATCGCCAGGCTTGGGACTAGGACCTTCCGGCGTAGTCTCCGGGCTGGATGGCAACGGTGCCGGAGCGGCGGCATTCTGCTGTTGCTGCTGTTTCTGCTGTGCAGGCTGCGGCTCCGGCTTCTTCGGCCGGAAGTACTGGAGCGCCAGCAACATCACCACAAACACCAGCGAAAAAATCAGGAACGAGCGGGAGTCCTGCTGTTTGCCACCGCCGCTCTGTTGGTTGGGATTGCGTATCTCTGCCAAGGAAACTCTCTCTGCCCGTTCTTTCTTCTTGTGAATCGGAAAATCCGTCGAGGGCGCGTGGATGAAGGCCAGGACTGCTGGCAACGCTGCTCTCACATCATGGTAAATGCATCAGGTCACAGGGCCACGACCGCATCTACGGGCCATATCAACGCTCGATCGATCGGCGTCGTAACCGGTGCCCGGCACCGGATCGAATCCTCCGTGGCAAAGCGGATGGCATCGCAGTACACGCCACAGCCCCAGCCAGCTCCCGCGCCAAGGCCCATACGTCGCAATCGCCAGCGTTGCATACTCCGAACACGTCGGCTGAAAGCGACACGCACCGGTCGCTCCGGCAACGGCATGGAGCACCGGCGACACGCCGCGTTTATAAAGCCACAGAAGCCAGCGCATCATTGTTGTTTGCGCTCCGGTCGGCCAGGTTTTCGTTCCCCCGGGCGAGGTTTACCTTCCGATGCGACAGAGTCGCGCCGGCCGTCGGTACTGCTCTCCGGATTGCTCTCTTGAATCTTTACGAAAATGCGCCGCACTTCGTTCCTGAGCGCAACCCACTCGGCCGTTAGCACGGTGCGCTTCGGATGCAGCACCACGTCAAAGTTGCCACGCAGCACATCCAGATTCCCAACAATCGCCGCGCGCATGCGCCGCTTGATGCGATTGCGCTCCACCGCCTTGCCCAGGACCTTGCCCGCGGTGATGCCCACGCGCGGCCCGGCGCCAACGTACTCCGCCGGCTGCAACGCGACAAAATAGCTCATCGAGGATGAGAACTGCTTGCGGCTCGCCTGGTACACGCGCTGGTAATCCGCGTGTTTGTGGAGGCGCCAGCCACGCGCATGCGAGCGGTTCGCCAGAGTTGTGTCCGGGGCGATCGCTGATTTCGCGGGTAGGGGTTTGGTGGACAGCGGAGCAGCAGCGGAAAGAGGCACTGCGATAAGGGCTTGGCGTTGGTCGCGTCCTGCCGGCGCGAAGCCGGAGGACGCAACTCGTCTCGAATTAGTCGCGGTAGCCCGGCGACACGGAGACACGGTGCCGTCCCTTGGCGCGACGGCGCGACAGCACAGCCGCGCCAGCCTTGGTCTTCATACGCGTGCGAAAGCCATGCGTCTTCGAGCGGTGGCGGCGGTTGGGTTGAAAGGTACGCTTGGGCATCGAACTATCCTGATAAGAGAAATCGCTGCCCTGGTAAGAGAATTACGGCCTTACGGGCAAGTTCTGAGTATAGCTGATCCTGTGCAAATCAGGCAAAGTCTTCGATCGCGGGTTCGGCGATCTTGTTCTGCACGGAATCGTTCTCCATTTCGGCACAATTTGCGCCCTCCCCGCGGCAACGCTGTTTCGCTCGAACACGCAAGCCGTTCGTCACGGAGAATCTTCATCTTCGCTCGCGACTCTTCTTCGCATGCATCTCATCTCTGTCGCCAAGTCGTCATCAAATCACCACAAAACGTGAGCGACTTTGAACACAGTTCGCGCGTCTTCACAAGCAGTGGTGCAACACAGTATTTTTGCTGACAAAGCCGTCCACTCGATGCTTCCGTCTGTGCTAGTATCGGCTCCGTTCACAACTGAATTTTCTGGCGTCACGCCCAACCCTGGATCGAACAAGCGCCCGCGTACAGATTCCGCCCGGCGCGATTCCGGTAGAGGAGCCAAAGAAGCTTAACCGCAGACCTCGCGTCTGTACTCACCGCGCTTCCAATCAGGAGGCGCGCTGTTGCTTCTTTTCTCTCGTTTACCATCGTCCACATGGGCGCACGGCGCCAATTGAAGGAAGCGTATGTCTTTTGTCCCAACCAGCACGACCATCATCGATCCATGGACACGCATCCTCGGGGCACTGGAAAAAAAGGTCAATCGGCAATCCTTCAACACTTTTCTCAAGCCGACGCGCATGAGCCATCTCAACGGGCGCGTGCTCTTCGTCCGCATTCCTTCCGCAGACTTCCAGCATGTGGGCGATCGGTACGGCGATCTCATCCAGGAGGCCATCGACAAGCTTGAGCTTGAGGTGGAGGATGTGCAGTTCGTCACACTCGAGAACGATCCCTCCGTCCCGCAGCGTCCGCGGGAAGCCCGCGAAGACGGCGGCTTTCCGCCGTCATCGGCACATACGGCCGGCGCACCGCGCCAACCCGGCCAGCGGCCGGCGATCCCCGGCGCGAACGGCCAGCAGACACGTTTCGACTGGAACACTGCCTCGCAGCTCAACCCACGCTACAACTTCGATGGCTTCGTCTCCGGCGCCGGCAATCAGTTCGCGCGCGCCGCCGCGGAAGCCGTCGCCGAGCGCCCCTCGAAGGCATACAATCCGCTGTTTCTCTACGGCGGCGTGGGTCTGGGCAAGACGCACCTCATGCACGCCATCGGCCACGAGGTGAAGCGCCGTCAGCCGCAGTCCGCCATCTGCTACGTCTCGAGTGAGAAGTTCACCAACGAGATGATCTCCTACGTGCGCAACGAGAAGATGTCCAGCTTTCGCGACAAGTACCGCGGGGTCGATGTCCTGCTCATCGACGACATCCAGTTCCTCGCCTCGAAGGAGCGCACGCAGGACGAGTTCTTCCATACGTTCAATGCGCTGCACGAGAGTGATAAGCAGATCGTCATCGCCTCCGATCGTCCGCCGAAGGATCTCGCCGGCCTCGAGGAGCGTCTTCGCTCGCGCTTCGAGTGGGGCCTCATCGCGGACATCCAGCCGCCCGACCTCGAAACCAAGGTGGCCATCCTGCAGCAGAAGGCGGAGAGCGAACAGTGCGCGTTGCCCATGGATGTCGCGCTCTACATGGCGACCAACATCCGCACCAACATCCGCGAGCTGGAAGGCGCCTTCACTCGCCTGCTCGCCTGGAGCTCGCTCAACGGCGTCGAGATCACTCTCTCCACGGCACAGCAGGCGCTCAAGCAATTCATCGATACCCAGGTGCGGAAGATCACCATCGAAGCCATTCAGCGCACGGTGTCAGAGCACTTCGGCATGAAGGTCTCCGAGCTCAAGCAGAAGAACAACTCGCGCTCGGTTGTGGTCCCGCGCCAGATTGCGATGTATCTGGCCAAGCAGATGACGGAAGCCTCGCTCCCCGAGATCGGACGCCAGTTCGGCGGCAAGCATCACACGACGGTCATGCACTCCATCGGCAAGATCGACGAGGAGAAGCGCACCGACAAAGACCTGAATCGGACGCTCAACAAGCTGATGGAAAGCCTCAATAACTGACACGGCACCGCACAACATTGGCGGACGCCCACTCGACGCTCAGGCAGAGATGCCGGGTCTTGCCCAGGGCTCGAATCCCGCATCAACCCTAACGTCTGGCCCCACGAAGCGATGCGAGCATCTGAATGAGTGCCAACAGGCACCTGACTCCCGCTGTGGGTACGGTATCCTTCCCCAAATGCGTCGTTGCCACCATCTGACAAGCGTCCTGCTGGCCGTGCTCCTTGCCACCAGTGCGCTTGCCGCGCGAGCGGACAACCGTGCGACCACGCACCCGGCCGATCACCCGGCCACCGCCCCTACTCCGACCCGCGAATCGCAGCGGCCCGCCGTCCGTCCTCAGGACACCGGCTTTCTCAACCGCGTCATCCTGCTCAATGGCATCAGCTATCGCTATGTCGTCTACGTACCCATCGAGTACGACGCGCGTCGTTCCTGGCCCATCATTCTCTTTCTCCATGGCTCCGGCGAGCGCGGCTCTGATGGCATGGACGAGACTCAGGTTGGGCTGCCCAATGCCATCCGCGCCCACCCGGAGCGCTGGCCTTTCATCGTCGTCATGCCGCAGCTGCCTTATCTCCATCATCATTGGACCGATCCCGACATGATGCAGATGGCGCTGGCCACGCTCGATGCCGAGATGAAGGAGTTCCACGGCGACCCAGAACGCGTCTATCTCACCGGCCTCTCGCTCGGCGGCTACGGTGTGTGGGAGATCGGCAAGGACTATCCCAATCGCTTCGCCGCTATCGTGCCCGTCTCCGGCGGCATCTTCTGGTCCTACGAGCCGCAGCGCTGGAAGCAATCCACCATCCTGCCTGAGGCCTATGTGCATGCCGTGGGCAAAACGCCGGTCTGGATGTTCCACGGCACGCTGGATCCGGTGGTGCCTACTAAGGAATCGCAGATCATGTACCAGGCGCTCTCCGCGGCTGGGGGGGATGTGCGGCTCTGGCTTTATGAGGGCTGGCACCACAACTCCTGGGACAAGGCCTACTCCGAGCGCTCGCTGCCGCAGTGGTTGCTCGCCCATCGCCTCGCGGACATCCCGAACGCACATGCGCAGGCGCAGTTGCTCAGCATTCCGCTGCACCCCATTCCCGCCAAGGTCGATCCCGACATTTACGACGATTACGTGGGCGACTACTACGACGGCGACGTCCGCCAGGTCACGATACTCGTCGAGGGCGACAAGCTGTTTTCGCGCAACCGGACTAACGATTTAATCGAGCTATTGCCGGAGAATCCGACGACGTTCTTCTATCCCAGCGGCAGCCCGACGAGAATCATCTTCCAAAAAGACTCCAGCGGGAGAGTGACCGGGATTCTCTACCATGACGATCGGCATGAAGAACACTGGGAACGGCGATAACGAGGCAAGCGTTCAGGAGACGTTAGAGTTTCCACTCATTTGACGGCTCGAGTTCTAGCATGACGCAGCCGGAGGAACGCGCGTCCGCTCCCAAATCGCTAAAAGCCAAAGGAACAACGCAGTGGCGTTGGGCATCTCATCGGCGCAGTGGCAGCGGCCTCACTTCTGTTGATGTACCTGCCATTGATTTTCCATCGCGTTCCTGTCCCGCGCATGTCTGCATTGTGAGCGATTGGGTGGTTCCTGGTTTCCGGACTTCTGTCCGTTGTCGTTGGCTATAAAGCCTCACGCTGGTGGTTTCTAGTCACGGTATGTTTTGCCTTGACCTTGGTTCTTCTTTGGATAGGTGAGGCTATTGGGGAGAGTCGCGCCACAGGTCATTGGTAGCGCGACGAGTTAGCATGGATAGCCAAAGAGGAAGTCGCCCTCGTGCCACAGCCAATATCACTGACCGCGCAAAAGCTAGGCGAACTCGGCCTTCCCGCGCCCATCCGCGAGCTTGCCGCCAAATCGTGGGACGCCATCATCGTCGGCGCGGGCCACAACGGCCTCGCCTGCGCCGCCTATCTTGCGCGCGCGGGGAAGCGTGTCCTCGTCCTTGAAGCGCGGCAGCGTATTGGTGGTGCCTGCACCATTGAAGAGCCTTTTCCGGGCGTTAGGATGTCGCCCTGCGCCTATCTGGCCGGCCTGCTGCATCCGCTTGTGGTCGAAGAGTTATCGCTGCCCGCGCGCGGCTTCCGGTGGACGCCGGCCGTTAACGGCCTCTTCGTCCCATTCCTCGACGGGTCGAGCGTTCAGCTCTGGGACGATGACAACAAGTGCGAAGCCGAGGTCCGCCGCTTCGCGCCCGGCGACGTCGAAGGCTGGAAGGCAATGAACGATGTGCTCCGGCGTTTGCGCGATGCGCTCAGGCCGCCGGGCAATGTAGTTGATGAGGCGTCAGCCGAGCGGGATTTTTGGATCGGCGACCCACCCACCCCCGAAGAAATCGACGAGCGTTTGGGTGACGATCAGGAAGCTCGCCATCTGCTCTACGACTGGTCCATGGCTGAGTTTGTCGAGCACTACCTTCGCGACCCGCGCCTGCAGTCCGCCTATCTCGGCCAGGGCGTTATCGGCACCAACGCCAGCCCCTTCGACCCTGGCACCGCCTCCATTCGCTTCCACCACGCATCAGGACGCCTGGGCGGAATGCCTGGCATGTGGGGGTACGTCGCTGGTGGCATGGGGATGGTCTCCTTCTATATCGCGGATGCCGCGCAGGAGGCCGGAGCGGTCATTGCGAGCGGCGTTGCCGTCGCCCAGATCCTGCCCGGCGAAGGCGTCCTGCTCGAATCCGGCGAACGCATTGCCGCACCCATCGTCATCTCGAATGCCGATCCGATCCGCACCCTCGGAATGCTCGGCCAGAGCGCCGACACAGTCTGGCGCCAGCGCATCGAGCGAGTCCCCATTCAGGGCTGCACCGTCAAGCTCAACGTCCTGCTCTCGGCGTTGCCGGACTTCAAAGCGCGACCGGGACAGAACCAGCCGCACCACTACGGACAGATCAATGCGCCGCTCACTCATGCCGAGTGGCAGGCCGGCTTCGCTGCCGCAAAGCGCGGCTACCTGCCCGAGCATCTCTGGTGCGAGCTCTACTTCCAGAGCGCGCATGACGACACTGTCGCGCCGCGTGGCCAGCACACCATGTCGGTGTTCGCGCAATACGTGCCTTATGCCTTCAACTCGGGCACATGGGAGTCGCGACGCGATGAGGTACGCGCCCTCGCGCTCCGTTCCATCGGCCGGTTCTGTTCGAACATCGATGGCCCCAGCTCTGCCGTTATCGACGCCCAGGTCCTCGGGCCGCCCGACATCGAGCAAAAGGTCGGTCTGACTGGCGGCCATATCTTTCAGGGCGAGTGTTTGCCGCCGTACATGTGGTCGAACCGGCTCTCCGCGCGCACCCCCATGCCCGGCTTTTATATGTGCGGAGCCTGCACGCATCCCGGTGGCAGCGTCATCGCGATCAACGGCCGCAACGCCGCCATGGCGGTCTTGGCCGACAACGCCGCACGCACCACAGTATCCACCTCCCCCGATCGCAGTCTGCGAACGGCGGACGCGCTTGGCTGATCTCGCCACTCCGCCACTCTCTCCTTCCGCCGGCGGCCAGCCAGGCAGCCACGGTCTGAAGCGGTCTCTCGGTCTGCGCGATCTCACAGTCCTCTTCGTCCTTACTACTCTCAGCATCCGCTGGATTGCCACGGCCGCCGCTGCCGGTCCGGGCACACTCGTGGTCTGGGTCGGCGGCCTCCTCTGCTTCTTCCTCCCGCTCGCGACCAGCGTGCTCGCGCTGGGCACGCGGTTTCCGGAGGAAGGCGGCATCTACGTATGGACGCGCGAGGCTTTCGGAGACCGCACGGCATTCGTCACTGCGTGGACGTATTGGATGTCCAATCTGCCGTACTTTCCAGGAATCCTCTACTTTGGCGCAAGCACGGTCCTGATTGCCTTCGGTCCGCGCGGCCATTCGCTCGCCGGCAGTCCTGCCTGGCACATGGGGTTTGCCGTCTTCTGGCTTGCCGTCATCGTTGCGCTGAACATACGCGGCATCGAGGCCGGCAAATGGCTGAATAACATTTGCTCGGTCGGCAATTGGCTTCCAGTTCTCATCCTGGTGCTTCTGGCGACAGCGGTGGCCGCACGTTACGGTTCGGCTACGCACTTCACCAGAGCTGCCTTTGTGCCGCACCTCACGCTTCGTGACGCGGTCTTCTGGTCCACTATCGTCTTTGCGTTCTCAGGATGCGAAGCTGGCTCCATGATGGGCGACGAGATCCGTGATGCACAGCGGACACTTCCCCGCGCGCTGTTCCTCGCCGGCCTCATCGTTGCGATTGCCTACATTGCCGGCACCGCCGCGATGCTTGTGGCTCTCCCCAGTCATGCCGTCTCCGGTCTGGATGGATTCATCAGTGGCATTGCGCAACTGTGTGATCGGCTGTCACTTTCCTGGCTTTCGCCCATCGTGGCGGTGCTCGTCGCACTCAGTGCTGTTGGCGGGGCGGCTGCGTATCTTGCCGCGACATCGCGGTTGCCCTTTGTCGCTGGTCTGGACCGATGCCTCCCCGCCGTCTTTGGCGCCGTTCATCCGCGCTACCGGACGCCATGGGTCGCTATCCTCGTCTATGGACTTGCGGGTATTTTCGTGGCCATCCTCGGCCAGGCGGGCACGAGTGTGCGTGGCGCTTACGACGTTCTCGTCAGCCTCACGATCATCACCACATTTCTCCCTTTTCTGCTACTTTTCGCGGCGCTGATTCGCCTCGCCCTTCGGGGCGCTATTGCATATTTCCCGCTTCGGGGCGGTAGACCGCTCGCTATCGCGCTCGCTGCCATCGGCTTCGTTGCGACCGCCGCCACCATCGTGCTCTCCGCCATTCCGTCGCCGGAAGACGCCAACCCAGGTCTCGCCATCGGCAAAGTTTTGCTCTCCACACTTGTCATCGTTCTCACCGGTATGACCGTCTTCGCCATCGGCCGGCGGCGCAAAATCCTCGCCCGCTAGAGCCCGTTCCTCCACAGCTCATTGTTTGCTGTGGATACACTGCAAACCCGGTGCCTAATCTTGCGCCGGTGGAAATCCAACACGCTCCATCGTCGCTCCTGCCGCACTAAACCCCAAATTTCCACGCATCCACTAACGGGGCATTGCGCAATACTCGGTTTCTCCTGTGGACCGCTTCGGAGATCTGGATGGCTCCCATCGCTCCCGGCACCAGTTCTCCGAAACCCGCACATCCGCATCGTCCAGTTTTGGAAATCCCGCACCTGCCCCGCGTCCAATAGCCAAGCGGTTTTGCCGCCCATTCCCACTTCCCCACAGCAAACGACTACGGCGGCTATCTATACATACCTGTTGATTTACTTCGTAGTAGCCGTCGCTGGCGGCTGTCGAGGGACCCGTCCGCAAAGTGCATGGTGAACGACTACAGCAGGCGAATCGGGAAAGCGAATCAGCCGACTCGCGCCGCCGGAGCGTCTACCGAAACGTCGCGTCCTGATTTCCCGCGAAACGTCCAGCTTTCCACGCCACCTGCGCCCGTAAAATGGAGCCGTTCAGTTTGCTACACTCCCGCCGCATCTCTGGTGTAGAGTGTGGGCAATCCATCCAAGCACCGCAGCCCATTTCAGGGGAGCCGCACATGCCCGGCGTAGGACTCGAAGCAGACAAGCACACCGTTCAGGGATTCGCCATGGAGATCTCCGTCAGCAAGCAGGAATTGCTGCGCGAGCTCACCGCCACCCAGTCCGTCGTCGAGCGCAAGACCACCATCCCCATCCTGTCGAATTTCCTGCTCGAAGCCGACGAGACTGAAGGGCGTCTCACCATCACGGCCACCGATCTCGACCAGTCGATCAAGACCTCCTGCAGCGCGAAAGTGAAGAAGCCCGGCTCCTGCACCATCCCGGCGCGCAAGCTTTACGACTACATCAAGCTGCTCCCGGACGGGGATATCTCAATCAAACTCCAGGACAATCACTGGGTGCAGATCCGCAGCGGCCGCTCCAACACCAAGATGGTCGGCATGGCCCGCGCCAACTTTCCTCAGGTGCCGGAGTTTCCCTCGGTCTCCTCCGTGTCGCTGCCTGTCGCCACTTTCCGCAGCCTGATCTCGAAAACCATCTTCGCCATCTCGAACGAGGAATCGCGTTACACGCTCAATGGCGCGCTGCTGATCCTCAAGCCGGAATCGCTCGCCATGGTTGCCACCGACGGCCATCGCCTCGCCCACATCGAGAAGCAGGGTGAGAACCTAGGCTCGATTCCAGGGGGCGAGAAGAAGACTCTGATTCCGCGTAAGGCGTTGGCGGAGCTGCAGTCGCTGCTTTCCAACACCGAGGCTGAAAAGGTCGAATTCGCCGACGACGAAAACCAGCTCTTCTTCCGCATCGGCAAGCGCGTCCTTACCTCACGCAAGCTCACCGGCCAATTCCCCAACTATGAGGCGGTGCTGCCGCGCGACAACAACAAGTTCATCATCATCCGGTCGGAAGATCTTTCCAGCTCCATCCAGCGCGTCGCGCAGTTCGCGGACGAGCGCTCCGGCGCCATCAAGGTCCGGCTGGAGCAGAATGAGCTGCGCATCTCCAGCTCTTCTACCGAATCCGGCGAATCGGAAGACACGATCGAGGCGCCCTACCAGTTTGACGCCCTGGTCGTCGGCTTCAACTCCGCCTATATGCTCGATTTCCTCAAAGCGATCGGCAACACCGGCGAAGTTCGCCTGGAATTCAAAGACGCCCAGTCCGCCGGCCAGATGCGGCCGGAAGATCCGAACGATGACGGTTACAGATACCGTTACATCATCATGCCGATGCGGATCTGAACGTGAAACCAGGCCCTGGCAGCAGAAATCCATCTTGGACACAAGACGAGCTAGTTTTAGCTCTAGACCTTTTTTTCGAGCTCGACTCTCCTTCATCTTTCTCTCCATCAAATGAGAAAGTGATTGCTTTAAGCAACGAACTCAATCGTCTGGGGTCAGCAGCCGCTTCAGACCATAAGTTTAGGAACGAAAATGGCGTTGCGATGAAGCTTCACAACTTCAGCCGATTTCAAGGAAAGAAAGGTCGCGGTCTAACGCACGGGGGCAAACGGGAAGAACAGGTCTGGCAGACTGATTGCAATGACAGGGGCGCCCTTCGTGCTCGCGTCAATGCAATAAGAGCTACACATTACAGTGAGGCGCGACCTTAAATGTGCTCATGGCTAAATCACCCGCCGTTAGGTGGGGATTAGCCAAGCTGAAGGCAGACCGAAGGCGAAGCTCGGCCCGAGTCTGAAACTATCCCACGGCATCGCTAAGAGCCGTACCACCGCTTTCGTCCCATGAATATCTACAGCACCATAGTTGGTGCAAGTAGTGGCTTGCGCATGCGCGCCAAGCACAACTTCCATAACACCCCTATCAAAAGGTAAGTAGTGATTCCATTGGGTTCTTCGTTGGACCGCAATCGGAAGCGGACAAGCGACTGATCGGTCGGCTTTCCCGTTGTGAATTGTCACGAAAATGTCAGTTCTCGGAGCGCATCGATGAAAGCCCTTGACTGCGCCGACCGATGGTATATCTTTCGGACGATGGAACTGGGACATGAAGTATGTAGCGTGACTGAAAGCTGCTATGTAAGGACTGTTGGTTTCCCTCGGCCTGTTCTGTAAGTTGGCGACCCTCGGTCGGCCCTAAGTCGCAAAGCCCCAAAGTTCCGAAGAGGCTACTGCAATGAACTCTCCTCTTCGTGCCCTCATCGCCTGTCTGGGCGCCCTCCTGTATCTGTGTGTTCCGAATACAACCTCTTTCGCGGCAACGCCGCCGGAAGATCCTGCGCCTGCTTCCAGTGCGGATCAGATGGTCGTCATCCCTGGCCCCCTGCGATCGTTTCTCCGCATGGCTGCGGTCAGCCAGAAGGTTCCTTCCGATAAAGTTCTTCCGTTGTTGGCTCGCAATGTCATCACTCAGGGCTACGACAACGGAAGGCCTACGGAGTTCCTGATCCTGGTGGATCGTTATCTGCATCAGGCAAGAGAGCTTCAGAATCTGGCCGCTGCTTCCGGTGGCTCTATCCACGTTGCCGATTGCGATCACTCTGCAAATTTGTTGCAGATCCTCGGCTATCGCCTCCGGCAGGGGTGTGGCCAGAAGGGTGCTTTCCTCTCAACCTCGGATGCGGAAAGGGCTTTTCTGACGATCGATTCAGGGTTCCCATTGACGGAGCTCGAAGCCGATCTGCAGAAGAACCACCCTTTTGTATATGCATTTCCAACTTCTCGCGTTCCCGTGTTGCTCAGCGAAAAAAGCTGGACCGCACTCGGCAGCGCTAAGGATAGACGAGATCCAAACCTCATCGATTTGCTTCTGCACGACCGCGCGGTCGCCCGTCTCTATTGGGCCTTCTCCAGGATTGACAGCGACACCCGAGTGGAACTTGCGCGTTCTCCCGGATTGAGCAGACTGCTTCCCTACGGTGGGGTGCTGGATTTCTATGGAAGCCAGATTTGTATCCGATCCGGGCACGTGATTATCCCCGGAGGAGTGGCTGCTGAACCGGCGTGGAAGAGCCTAGTCGGCGTCAACCCGTCCTCTGGTGGAGATTTCGCCCTGCATCTGGTGGCTAAAGACAACGGATGGCTCGCCGCGTATTTCGATGCGCTGGCCCGCGTCAATCCCGAGCAGCAGGCGCATCTGACCGAGAGCTCACGCCTGAAGCCTTTGTATGAAGCTTTTCGATCGTCAGATTCACAGGAACAATCTGCCAACGCCGCGTTTCGCAAAGCTCCATCGCTTCTGGTCCTGTTCACCAGGTTGCAGTGGGAGCCGAATGGAGATCCTCATGTTCCCGGCAATCTCGACGTATGGAAGGACCTCCCGAAGGAGAAGTTAGATTCAAAAATCGTCCGCGATTGGAATAAACGCGCACGCAGGTGGAATCATCCCGATCAGTTGGTCGAAGCAATGGCGGCGTCCTCACGCGTTCCGTTGGACGACGGTCCGTTGCAGATCTATCTCACCATCAGCGAACTAGATAGAGTGCGTCCTCCAGAGAGGCATCTATCCGCGCCAACGGTGCGGCTGCTGGCGGCCAGATATTCGCAGTTTGGCCATTGGTATCTGATCTTCTCCGAGTTTCCGCAGTTGAGCGAAGAGTCGATCACCCGCTTCATCAATGTGGCGGATGCGGTCGATGGCATTCCCCACCTGGCTCTTCGCGGAAATACATTGGGAGCCTTTCAGGCAAACATCGGGCTGTGGCAAATCCTGGCCCGGCAGCGGGAGATACCGCAAGACAAGCTGAATGCCTCATGGCAAAAAACGCTTGAGCCCTTTGCGAAAGTCTCGTCTTCCAACCAGCTCCTCGACGCCGCCCATAATTCGCTAGGCGCGCTGTACTTCGCCGCGACCGGCAAACGAAGCTGGTCTCAGGAGGAACTCGTCGACTTGCTCGCTGGGCCGCGGCAAAGCACAGCGGACGGTCAGCGCATGCATGCGGAGCTTGCCGCTCGAATCCGCTCCGTATTGGATGACCAGCGGCTCGTGTCGCTCGACACACTCTTTGCTCTTAGCGATGGCCTGCAGCAGATGGAACACGGGGCGCATATAGGCAGCAGCCTGGTGCCGCTTGCCGAAGATCTCCGCGGATTTGAAATGCCGCAGCAGATCTTCACCCAGAATGAAAAAATCGAATGGGCGCCAAGCATCTACAGCAGCCGCCATGCAGAGCTTCAGATAAAAACCGACCTGACGAAAACCCTCAAAGCGCCATCCACCCGGGTGCAGCTGGAGGTCGCCCGCGGCCAGCTTGCTCCTTTCGTCAGAGACACACTGGTCGGCCTGAACTACGCCTATTACGAACCTCCAGGAGCACAGGTTCTCCATAACAATCCACTGTTCGTGCGCTCGCACGACTTCTCGGGATTTTCAGTTATCGGTGCAGAACGCCCGTGGCAAACTCCTGAGCTCTTCGGCATCGGCACGCCCGCAGGTGGGGGCGCCTATCTGATCGGCTCGCTGGCCGACCTGCCCTATGCACTGGCGATGACCGAGCAGGACTTCATCGCTCCGGAGAACGTTCAAGCGCTGATCTGGAAGGAAGTGGTGCCGGATCTCGTCGTCAGTGCGACCGTGCCGCGGTGGTGGAACGTCAGCTCGACCGAGCTCCACGCGGTGACCCTCTATCAAAGATCGGGCGAGGAGATTTTATCGGCTGCTGCGAACGACGAACAGGTGCGCACGAAGGTGCTGTCGATTCTTTCCGAGCGGATGGCGCCACAGCGTCTGGAGCAAGCAGATCGCGGTCTTCGCAGCAAATTGCCTACTCGCCTGCTGCCCGGAGAGAACTTCTACCTGGCTTCTGAATTCCGCGACCGGTTCCCGGCGGATTTGGCATCGTTGGGACCGGCAAACCATGAGCTGGATCAATTGCGGCGCGAGGATCCGGCCGCAACCAGCGGAATGCGTCTCTCGAGCGACTTCGGCACACCGCATCCGATCCTTGCCCATACGAATTCGCTCGAGTTGTTAAACATAAAGCCATTCCCCGCTTCCGGAGGAGAAGACAGCCGGCTATTTGGAGAGTCCTGGGATTCCTCCAATCTCTATTGGGCACGTCTGGCGGATGAAATGGGGTACTCCCCGGTGATGTTGAATCGCCTGGTTCCGGAGCTGACGCGCCGAATGGTCTCGAAGATTTTTGCGACGGATCTGGAAGACCTGTCGGCCATACAACGCGCCATGCAGGAGACGGGCGATGAATTTCGAGAAGGCAAAGTTGCTTCACTGCCGGTAGCACCGGAAGCCCCGGGCCATTAGTTATGACGCGGGTAAATATGAATTCGGGATGTTGGAAGGGACTATGCGCAAAAGATACCTTTTATTCCTCGTGATATCCCTCGGGCTCTGTTCCGAGGTGGGCGTGCACGCGACTGCGCAGGACCCACAGGACAACCAGGACAGCGGCCGCATTCTGGTGAACGTCAATCTTGTGCAATTGAATGTCGCGGTAACGGATAGCAAGGGACGTTACATCCAGGGCCTCACCCCGCAAGACTTCGTGATCACCGAAGATAAGATTCCTCAGAAGATGGCAACCTTCGAGGAAGGGAACGGCCCGACGCGCAGCCTGGTAGATCTCCCTGCGGGTGACAGCGCTTCCTCGACCGGTACGCCCCTCAAGCGAGCCTTGGCGAATCCCGCCGCACCCATCCAGTCGTACCGTTCTGCCACCGATGACCAGGGCCCGTCCGCGCAGCTCAATGGCGCCAATGTCTTTGTCCTCTTCGATACCAGCAACTACATGTATCGAGGATTCGCCTTCGCGCAGGACTCCATTGCGGATTTCGTACGCTCTCTGGAAGGGGCGAGCAAAATCGCTTTCTATTCCTATAGCCGCGATCTTTCCCGGGCAGCCACACTCACCTCAGACCGTGATCAGGTCTTGCGCGGAGTGCGCAGCACCGTCGCCGGAGATGATGCGGCCCTCTATAACTGCCTCTTGCTCACTGTGAAAGATACGGCCCATTACACCGGGCGCAAAGTCATCGTGGTCTTTTCCAATGGCCCCGACAACGCCAGCCTGGTGCCGCCTGAGGACGTAGCGGAACTGGCGCAGTCGACGGGAACCGTCATTTACATGATCAGCACGCAGCTCGCCCAAGATGAGCCGGTATCTACCGCCGTCTTTGAACGCATGAGCAAGGCAACTGGGGGCAAAGCTTACTTCGCGAAGAGCTGGAAGGATGAGGCTCGCGCCTTCGCATCCATTCGCGATGATCTTGCGCACCTTTACACTCTGACCTACTACCCGGCCGCAAATTCCAACCGCGGCTGGCGAAGGATTACGGTGAAACTCGCCGGCAAAGATCTGCAGAAATATCACATTCGCACTCGCGATGGATATCGCCTCCAACAAGCGCAGGTCTCACCTGGCTCAGTTCCAGTCTCTGCGGCGGAGCTCGCGCCAAAGTAAAAGAAGAGTTGCTTGGAAAACAGGAAAACACCAAATCCCGTTTGACACCGCGAAGGTGACGAGTCGCCCAAGCATCCGCCGCTTCGTACCAAGTCTGTCCGTCGCGAAAGCCTGCGCAGGAAAATGCAGGAGTGCGCAGGTGACAGAATTCCTCCCCGGCGCCATCCCATGTGAAGAGACCCTCAGGAGGGATCCCCCATGTATCACCACGTCAAGAAGCTGATGTACGACGTCAACGTCGGCGAGCCGGATCCGCGCTTCGGCAAAATGCTCCTCGAGCAGTTTGGCGGCGCGAACGGCGAACTCGCCGCAGCCATGCAATACACCATCCAGGGCTGGAGCTGTGACGATCCCGAACGCGAGGATCTGCTCATGGACATCGGCACTGAAGAAATCAGCCACCTCGAAGTTGTCGGAGCGCTCATTCGCATGCACATGATGCCCATGAAGAAGGCGCTTGAACAAGCCGAGCAGGATCCAATCGTCGCCGTCACCGGTGGGGGCGGTCTCAACCTTTTCAACTCCGTCGGCAATCCCTGGACGGCCGATTACCTGAAGATCTCCGGCGAGCTCGACGTCGATCTTCGCAACAACATCGCTGCGGAAGCCCGCGCCAAGATCACTTACGAGCGCCTCATGCACCTGACCGACGATGCCGGCAGCAAAGAGGCGTTGCAGTTCCTCATGACGCGTGAAATTACTCACATGAAGGCATTCACCGCCGCGCTCGACAGTCTCGGGACGGGCCGCTTCTCTATCGGCAAGCTTCCGCCCACCCCCGGCGTGGTCGATGAGTACTACAACGATTCCACCGGCGAAGGTCCCCTGGGCAAGGATGGTGTCGGCAACTGGATTGGCCAGGACGGTCTGCACGTGGCCGATACTCCCGAGTTCATACAATCCATCGCCCAGAGCATCCGCAAAGGGGAAGACCTGGCCCGAAGAGCCAACCGGGTCTCGCCCGATCCTGAAAAGCTCCCGAAATCTGCCTAAGTCACAGCGCCTGATTCACTCACTTCTTTCTATGCGGCGCGCCGATTTTCTTAACTCGGTGCGCCGCGTCTGCTTACATCCACTATCTGGACACGTTGCAACTGGCGAACGGCCAGCCCGCCGTAACGATCGAATGCCTGGATCAGCAGCGAATCGGGTGGCAGCGTTCCATGCGTGCCTTCCAGATAGCGCTGGTTCCACTTGTCCCGTTCGCGTTGCTCGATCGCGCTATCCATCCACTCGCCTCCACAGCTACAGTGCCATTATCAAACCTCAAACTGCTGCAGCTTGTGATTCATCTCGTCTCCCTCATCCGCCCACCGGCCGAGCGTACCTGGCAAAGATCCTCCGAAGTTTCCGAGCGCACCGAATGGCGCATACTCCGGATCGATCCACCACCGCACAATCACGCTCCACATACGCGCCCTGTCATAGGCGCGGACCGCACAGTGATACCCGCTGGCAAGCTCCCTCTCTATCGGCGCCAGCGAAGGCGCTGCGCCCGGGGCAGTCATCAGCGCCAGCAGAATGCCGGCGAATGAAGTTGTGGCGAAGCTCCTTGTCGATTTCATTGTTTTCTCCCTCTGCATGTAAGTCGATTGAAGGAGCGGAAATTCGACATCTCCATGAACTTTTTCCAACGACAACGACCTGTGAGCATGACCTTACGCACTGCACAGTTCCCGGTCAGTGCAATGACAGACGAGGTTTGGAAAGAATTGTTCTACTGTGCAATCGGAAAGGCAGTCGGGGCGGCCGTGCTATCTCGCAGTCGCGCTGATCGAGCGCATCTCGCAGATGTCATCGGGCTTCGCAGCAGGTTGCTGGTCGCGAGCCGAAGGACCATACTCCGGGGCGATCCACCACCGTGCGATCGTGCCCCAGGTACGAGCTCTGTCGTAGACACGCACCGCCGCATGATAGGAAGTTGCCAGCTCGCACACGACGCAGGGAAGCGAACGTGCCGCGCCGGCAAACAACAGGAACGCCAGAAGAATTCCGGCTGACGATGTGGTCGAGAAGCTCCCGTTGGGTCTCATGACCTTCTACCCTCTCTACATGTATGTCGATTGAGGGCGGCCGGATTCGACATTTTTCGGAACTTTTTTAGCCCCAAGGCGCCCGATGTGTCTTGGACGTGAAAATCAGGTGCGGAACCCCGGGAATCCGCGCCGCAGGCGCCTTCCTCTCGGACCGCGAGTCCGTCAAAGCGCCTTCTCAAACACCGCAGAGGTCTTTACCCGCGCATATCCATCTCGCAGATAGAACGCGTGCGCGCGCTCCCGGATCACATTCGAACGAACCCGCATCAGTGTCACCCCACGGCCCCGCGCCCAATCCTCGGCCGCCTCGCAAAGCTCGCGACCGATCCCGCGGTTCCGCACCGTCTCGTAAACGACGAGGCCGCCAATCAAAGCCACCGGATCGATCTGTAAGTGGTACTCGAGGCTCAGATCGATCCATCCCACCACCTGGCCGTCCAGGCACGCCACCAGCACCGCACGATTGGCCTCCCCGGCTATCTGCTCGATTCTCCGCAGCATGCTCTCCCGGTCTGCCGGATAGCCCAGTTCCGCGGACAGCCTCAGGACCGCATCTGCGTCCTCTGGTCGTAGCAGTCGAATATTCATAGCCATTATCTTCGCCTTTTATTTGCCTTTTGACTTGACAAGTTTTAGGCTGAACCTATGTCACCCGAGCGCGAAATCGGTGGGTTCATCCAGTCGCCGGATTGGCCAAAAATGGGTCCGTCCATGCTCATCGCCAGTTGTCTGATTCTGGCTATCCGTACCGCCAAATGGGCGCCGCGGGAGAGCGGCGATACCACCAGCGACCGCGAACTGGAGATCGAGGTGGATAACGCCCTTGTCCTGGCCAATCGAGTATTCGGCGCGCTCCTCGCCCGGCACGAAAACCTCTTTCCGCACACACGGGAACCATGGTTCCAGCCGAAGGACGAAGACGTGCCCAAATAAATCGGCCGGAAACGGAGCGAAGCCATCGGAGCCAAGCCCCAGACCAGACAAGCTCTCGACTGTCAGCACTGGAGTGAATCGGTCAGAACCTGAGGCGCGCAGCGCCCGGCTCAGACCTGCATCACTTCTTTCTCTTTATTCCTGGAGAGCTCTTCCATCCGCCTGATCTCTTCGTCGGTCAGCTTCTGGATCTCGTCCAGCGAGCGCTTCTCCTCGTCTTCGGAGATCTGCTTCTCTTTCGCCGCCTTCTTGATCGCCTCGTTGCCGTCGCGCCGCACATTGCGGATGCCGGTTCGATGCTCCTCGAGCACGCGGTTCAACTGCTTCACCACATCCCTGCGCCGCTCTTCGGTCATTGCCGGAATCTTCAGCCGCACCACCTTGCCGTCGTTCTGCGGGTTGAAGCTCGAATCCGCCGTCCGCAACCCCTTCTCAATCTCCGCAATTGCCGACGGATCGAATGGCTGGATCAGGATCGTCTGCGCATCAGGAATCGAAAGTTGCGCTACCTGATTCAACGGCATCTCCGAGCCGTAATACAGGACGCGCACGTGGTCCAGCATCTGGATGTTCGCGCGCCCGGTCCGCGTGGAGGCCAGGTTCTGCCGGAAATCATTCACGGCCTTGTCCATGCGCGCCTTCAGTTGCTGGTGGACCGCCTTCAGCGCTGGAACGCTGGCCATCGTCGAAACTGCCATGGTCTTTCTTCCCTCCTCGTGACAAAGCTAGATTCTAAAGCGTCTTCCCGATTGCCGTGTCACGCCGTAATTCGCGTTGAAGCCCTTTGCCTTTCCACCGGAATCAGCCTACGCTTGCCACGCTGCTCACTATACGAGAGGTTACGACGACGATGGATGCTCGGATTATCCGGCTGTTCCACGCAATCCTCTTCTGCACGCTCGCTGCAACTTTGCCGGCAATGTCGCCCGCCCAACAGAATTCCCCGCCGCAAGGCCCGCAGACACGGCCTGCTCCGGGTGGCAAACCGCAACCGGGCGCCAAACCACAGCCGGGCAATCGCCCTAACCCCGGAGGACCGTCCGTTCGACCGCAGCCGCAACCTGCTCGGCCACAGCCGACGCGGCCGGCGCCCGTGCAGACGCGGCCCCCAAAGCCCCAGCCAGGCGCCAGGCCGCCAGCGACGAATCGCCCGCCCCAGCACCGTCCGGTCCAGGGCCGTCCGCCTCATGCGCGGCCGCCGCAGTGGGGCCGGCCACCGGCCTCTCGGCCCTCCTATGGCTTCCGCCCTTCGGACCGCGATCGCCTGCGCCGCTACTATGCCGCACGGATTCGCGCTATCAATCGCGCACGCCGGCAAAGATTCATAGTTGGTGGATACTACCCATACGCGGACATCGGCTATCTGCAACCGATCCCTCCGGATGTATACGGCTATCTGCCGCCACCGCCGCCCGGCTACCACATGGGTTACTATGACGGTTATGTGATCGTCTACGATCCGATCACTTACTTCATCACCAACCTGATCGACCTTATGCAGTAAGGGCAAACCTGCGAACCACGGACCCCGCTTTTCGGAGTGGGGTTCTCTTTTGCGATCAGAAGTTGGAGTTTGCCGCCTCGCTCGTGAGCTCGATGCTGCCGCTGAGTGGCGTGGACTCCACAGAATCGCCGACACGCACTGTGAATTTTCCTGGATCGATTGTCCACTTCGTTGTGGTCGGGTTCCAATAGGCGAAGGCGCGCGCATCGAGCATCACCGAGACATGTTTTGTTTCGCCTGCCGCCAGTTCCACGCGTTCGAAACCCTTCAACTCCCGCTCCGGCCGCTCGATCTTGGCGTGATCATCCGAAACGTACACCTGCGCCACCTCAGCGCCTTTACGCGATCCCGTATTCGTCACATCGAAAGTGACATCTACCTGAGGATTCGCACCGGCCGACTCAGGACTCACGGCGAGGTTCGCGAACTTGAACGTCGTATAGGAAAGTCCATAGCCAAACGGAAAGAGCGGTCTGACATGGTTGTGCTCATAGCCGCGATAACCCACAAAGATGCCCTCCTTGTAGACCACCCGCTTCGTGCCGGGCTCCGGATAATAGTTCGAGTACGTCGGATTGTCTTCGGCATGCCGCTCAAACGTAGCCGGCAGATGGCCCGAGGGATTGATGTCGCCGAGCAAGGTCTCAGCCAGCGCCTGCCCACCATCCTGGCCGCCGTACCAGGTCTCGAGCAACGCCGGCACACGATCCAGCCACGCATTCGAATCGACGTTGCCGCCTGACGTCATCGCCACGATCACCTTCTTGTTCGCCGCCGCCATCGCCTGAATTAATTCATTCTGGCCATAGGGCAAGGCGAAAGTCCGATCGCCGCCTTCGCTTTCGCTCGATGCCTGAAAGCCGGCTGCCACCACAACGGCATCCGCCTTCGCGGCGAGCGCCTTCGCCCGCTCATTCACGATCCTGTTCCCATCGACGATGGCAAGTCGCAAACGGCCACCGATGACGAAGGTTTGCCGGTCCTCAGCCACCACCTTATGCGGACCCGCGGAGAGTTCCAGTGTGAGTTGCGGCTCGAAGGCGCGAAGCAGGTCCCAGTTGTCGATGATGAGCTTGCCGTCCAGATACACGCGATTACCGGAGCCCTCGCCAGAACCTTGCAAGGCCACGATGTATTTTCCTGCCCTGGGCGCGTTGTAGTAGCCGGTAAAGTGGTGGGACACATGCACGTTCGGCGCAGCCATGAGCGTCTCGATAGCATCCGCATCGCCCAGCGAGTCCCACCCTATCCCGGACACATTGACGTGCGTCACCACTGCCGTCTTCTCCGGCTGGCCTGAGAGATCGGCATTTGTGTAGCTCTCAAAGGTCAACCCTGGCTCGCCGCCCTTCGGCTCGGTGGTGAAGTCGGTGTCATGTGCCAGCTCGGAGATCTCCGGGATACCGCGGTCGTAGAACACAGTCGCCGTCTTGCCGAGAGCATCCGTGATTCCTTCCAGCGGACTTATGAGATGGAACGGCACGACTCCTGCACTGCCGCCGCCCACCGGAGCGCCCGGATAGGCATTCGGCCCAACGACCAAGATGCTCTTGATCTCCGATTTGTTCAGCGGCAGCAGATCGCCTTCATTCTTCAGCAGGACAGCGGACTCCCGCGCTGAGTCGAGCGCCGCCTGGTCGTTGCTGCGATCCACGTAGGAAATCGACGTATCTGTCTGATCGCGATCCAACCAGCCGAACATCACTGCGGTGGAGAGGATGTGCCGCACCTTGTCGTCAATTGTTGCTTCGGAAACCTTGCCCGCCTTGATGGCCGGCTCGAGGGTTTTGCGATCCATGTGATCGCCCTTCGGCATTTCGATGTCGAGGCCGCCGTTCGCCGCCGCGACACCGTCATAAGTCGCGTCCCAGTCGGACATCATGGTGCCCTCGAAGCCAAACTCCTTGCGCATGATGTCGATGTTCAGTGTCGGATTTTGCGTGGAGTGCAGGCCGTTGACGAAGTTATACGAATCCATCACCGCACCGACATGCGCTTTCTTTACTCCCGCCTCAAAGGCCGGCAGATAGATCTCATGCATCGTGCGCGGATCGATGATCGAGTCGGAATCGTGGCGCAGGAACTCGGAGTTGTTGCCCATGTAGTGCTTGATAGTCGAGCTGACACCCTGCTCCTGCATTCCGGTGATGTAACCGACAGCCATATTTGCTGCGAGAAATGGATCTTCGCCGAAGTATTCGAAGTTGCGGCCATTCCGCGGCGAACGATAGATGTTCACTCCCGGGCCAAGCATGAAATTTACGCCGCGTGCCCGCGCATCGCGTCCAATGCCCGCACCCACACGACGCGCCAGCTCGCGATCCCAGCTTGCCGCCAGCCCAATGCCGCCAGCGTAGGTCGTCGAGGGAAATCCCGAATTCGAGCGCACGCCAACCGGTCCATCCGACATCTCCAGCGCCGGCAGATGCAGCCGCGGCACAGCACGCACTGCGAAGCCCGTACCACCGATGTAATCGATCTTCTCGTCGAGTGTCATCTTGTGGACGATCTCGTCGATGCGTTGGCGGTCGGCAGAGGTCAGTGAATGAGGCGCCTGCGCGAACATGGCGGGCATAACCGTAAAACCCGTAACAAAAATCAGACTGGAAAGTCGGGAAAGCAGAGGCAAACGATTGAGCATGACGGTCCTCGAACAAGAACGCGTCCGATGTTAGTAGCTGGAGCTATCAGATTGCAAAACTCGCGGGCAGCAAAGAAGAAGTGTGTTCGATCAGCTCAACATAGCGAGCCCGGTAGAAGCTGCCTGCTCATGCGCGTGATAACTCGAGCGCACCAGCGGGCCTGACTCCACGTGCCGGAAGCCCATTTTCATCGCCGCCGTCTTCATCTCCGCAAACTCATCCGGCGTGTAGTAGCGCGCCATTGGCAGGTGGTCCTTTGACGGCCGCAGGTACTGTCCAACCGTCAGAATGTCCACGCCCACCTCAGCGAGATCGCGAAAGACGGCGAGCAGTTCGTGCATCTCTTCGCCCAATCCGGCCATTACCCCGCTCTTGGTGATGATCGCGGGATCAAGCCGCTTCGCCGTTTCGAGCAACTGCAGGGACCGCTGGTAGCGCGAGCCGGAGCGCACTGCGCGATAGAGCCGCGGCACCGTCTCCGTGTTGTGATTCAGCACCTCAGGACGCGCCTCCACCACCAGCCGAATCGCCTCTTCGCGTCCCTGGAAGTCCGGCACCAGCACCTCAATCTGACACCCGGGTGCCTGCTTCCGCACCTCATCGATCAGGATTGCGAAGGCGCGTGCACCGCCTACCACATCGTCGTCGCGGTTCACGCTGGTCACGACTGCATGCTTCAATCCAAGCGTGGCGATCGCCTCCGCCACACGGCGCGGCTCATCGAAGTCGATCGCCTCTGGGCGTCCCTTGGGCACAGCGCAGAATCCGCAGCGGCGCGTGCACAGGTTGCCCAACATCATGAAGGTGGCCGTCTTGTGTTCCCAGCACTCGCCGATGTTCGGGCATTGCGCGCTCTCGCACACTGTATGCAGGTTCAACGAGCGCGCCAGCTTCTTGAGCGAGTGATAGTTCTCGCCCACCGGCGCCTTCGCCTTCAGCCATGCAGGCTTGGGTCCACGCTGGCGCGGCGTGGTGTCGATCTGCACTAAATCCGAAGCTGGTGCAGAAAGGACGGGTGTAGACAGAATCGAGATGGAAGGGAATGCCTGAAGATCAGCCACGCGAATACCTGTATCTATTGTAGCGAAGCAGTTCCGCGGGCGCGGTGTTTCAGTGCAGTCGTTCCCGCACCTCAGGTCGCACCAGGTACAAAAAGAAAATCAGATTCAGGAACGACATCACGAGCGCTGCCGCCATTCGCGTATGGATGTACGCCCAAATACCATAGCTCATCAGCAGAAAGCTGGCCGCGGTGGTCAGCGCCCATCCCCAACGATATAAGCGGATCAACCCTACTGCCGCTGCGAGGAAGAGCACGCACACGATAAGGAACAGGCGTGGAAACCGTCCTGTCGCCGCCCCAAACCCGACGACGCCGGCTAGTACGAACATGTAGAGCGCAATACCGGCCATCGCCGGCAACAGCCCGCGGTACTCAGCCGATGGTGTAGGGGACTTCGCGTTCGATGGACTAGTCATGTGTCGCTCACAGGGTATGGAGGTATCGCAGCAGGTCCTGGAGTTGCTGCTCAGTAAGATCGCCTCCGAGGGCAGGCATCATGTTACGTCCGCGCAGGATCACCTCGGTCACGCGGTCATCGCGCGCCGGAGCGCCGCTCGGCAGATACGGCTTGCGAAAAACACCATAGAGACTCGGGCCATGCAGCGCCTGCGTGTCATAAGCATTGTGACAGCGCGCGCATGCGGAGACGAAGACGGCCCGGCCGCGCGCCTCATCTGGCGTAAGTGATGAAAGTGGCTTTCCAGGTGGCAATGATTTACAGCCCTCCACAGGCAGCACGCCGAGCGAGAGGCACAAGAGCAGCAGTGAAAAGCAAACGCGCAAGAGACGATTCTATCCCGTTGCAAAATTCGCTATTCCGCGTTCCAGATCATCTCCACCAGCTGATCCATCGCCTTGCCCTCCGCCTTCGAATCGGGCTGATGATCATTCACCAGAACCGACATCGCGAGCGTTCGCCCCGAGGCCGCAGTCAGATAACCGGAAAGCGCTCGCACCTCTCCGAGTGAGCCCGTCTTCGCGTCCAACCGGCCTTTCACGGGCGAGTTGGCGAACCGGTTCGAGAGCGTTCCATCCACCCCCGCCAGCGGCAAGGTCGAACGCCAGTTAGCAGCCCAGGGCTGCCGCGATACATACGCCAGCAGCGTGGTCGCCGCGCGCGGCGTGATCAGATCCTGGTTCGACAGGCCGGAGCCGTCGAAGAAAAAGAAATCCTGCGGCCGTACTCCGATCGAGATCAGGAACTGCCGCACCACGCGCGTCCCCTGCTCCAGAGAGCCATCGCGCGCCAGCAGTTTACCCAGCGTGCGCAGCGTCAGCTCCGCATGCAGGTTCTGGCTCACCTTGTTCGTCACCCTCAGGTCTTCAATCAGCGGCACTGACACATGCGAAGCCAGCACCCGCTTGCCTGCCGGCGCCGTCGTCACCGTCTGCAGGGTCGACGGAGTCAGCTGCAGCGGCTCTCCCTGTTCCTTGCGCAGGCTGGCCGCATCAATACTGTCGCGATGGCGTGGCTTCCCCGTGCCTATCACCGCGATGCCGCGCTGGCGCAGCATGCCGAGAAAAGCGCGAGCAGCAAAATCCGCCGAATCCTCCAGCGCTAGTCCCTCGTGCAATCCAGCTCCGCCAATGGCAATGGCGCCATAGACGCGGACATTGTGCGATCCGGGCGCACGATCGATGCCGTACTCCGCGGCTGTGCCTCGCGCAGCCGTCGTCAACGAGTTCTCGAGCGTGTAGTAGGGCTCAACCGTGGAACCGAGCGCCGGATCCCACTGCGGATTCACCGCATCACCCGGCTGCGCGCCGGGATCTGCATTCAGGAATACCGCGTTGTCGTTCACCGTCAGCGCAGAGATGGGCGCACCGTAGAGCCAGACCAGATCGTCCCAGCTCCAGCCGGTGCCGTAGCGCTCTGCCGGAAACCATGTGTCGTCCCCGATAACATTGCCGTCAACCTGCTTCACGCCGCTCGCCGCTACCTGGTCGGCCATCGCTTCAAGCATCGCCAGCGGCGGATTCGGCCGCTCCGTTTTGGCGTTGTAGGGCAGTGCTCTACCAGAGATGTTCGGATCGCCCACGCCGAGGATGGCGATGTCCCCATGCAGCGTGCCTGTGCTATCGATCGCTCCTTCCGCCACCACATTCGTCGTATATGTAAGCGACAGCGGCAGCAGCGCCGCAGCCGTCGCGGTGGTGAACATCTTCGCGTTCGATGCCGGCTCAAAAAGCTGGCCATCGTTCAACGCGAATACCTGCTTGCCTTCGAGCGTAGTCACCGAGATGCCCCAGTGCGCATTGGCGATCTCCGGCTGGGCAAGCAGCCGGTTGACCAGGATGGCCAGCGGCGGTCCCTTGTGTTGCCGGGCATAGTGTTGCCGCGCATGGGAGTCGTGACCCGCAGGCTGAGCAATCAGCGAGAAGGGCGCAAGCAACAGGAGAGCAATGGCCGGAGAAACACGGGAGTGCATGCACGCGGAGTGTATCAGTGCGGCAATTGATACCCTGAGCCCAGATGCATCGCCGCGCCCATTTCGAGTGGAAGCTGCGCATGCGGTCGCTCATCCTCGGCGCCGCCACGCGCGTGATGGGAATCCTGAACGTGACACCCGACTCCTTCTCCGATGGCGGCCTGTTCCATTCCGTCGATGAAGCCGTCGACGTCGCGCTCGGGATGTTCACGGATGGCGCCGCCATCGTCGATGTCGGTGGTGAATCCACGCGGCCCGGTGCTGGAGGAACAATCTCCACCCAGCAGGAGATAGATCGCGTGGTGCCGGTCATTGCAGGCATTCGCCGGGCCAGGCCCGACGCGCTTCTCTCGATCGACACCTACCGCGCCGCAACGGCGAAAGCAGCCATCGCAGCCGGCGCAGAGATCGTGAATGATGTAAGCGGGCTGCTGTGGGACGAGGCGATGGCCGCCACCTGCGCCAAGCTCGAGTGTGGCGTCATCCTGATGCATGCGCGCGGCCGTCCATATGAGTGGAAGTCGCTTCCGCGGCTCACACCGGAGGAAGTCCTGCCGCTGGTCAAGAGCGAGCTAGCGCAGCGGCTCGAAGCGGCGGTCACAGCGGGCATTCCAGCTGACCGCATTGTGCTCGATCCCGGCTTCGGTTTCGGCAAGATGCAGGACGCCAACTACCCGCTGCTGCGCGGCCTTCCCGAACTCGCCACGCTGGGCCAGCCGCTGCTCGCCGGCGTATCCCGCAAAAGCTTTCTCGGCCACACGCTCGCGCCGCTCTACGTCGCAGCAAACGCCCCGGTGTCTGCCCGCGAACACGCGACACTTGCGGCGAGCACCATCGCTATCCTTATGGGCGCATCGCTGGTGCGCGTGCACCAGGTGCGGCCCATGGTGGAAGCGGCGCTTATCGCAGACGCGACCTTGGCTGCCGGAAAGTGACCCAAGCAGATATCCGCGGCATCTCACCACTGACTCAATGACCCATCTGTATTCCAAAATCCGCAATCGCGCGCTCTGTTTTCTCGAACGCCGCGGTCCAAGGATCGAAGATGTCTGTGTTCGACGCGAGACCCTCTGTCCCGCGGAAGACGCCGAAACGCCGCCCGGCATCTTCGATCCGCGCGATTTCGAGCGCGTCACCGCATGCGAGAAGGCCACCACCATGGAGCAGGAGCTCGCCCGCATGCGTGGCGGCACCCGACACCACGGCGCAACCGTTCTCTATGAGCTGGAGGATGCTGTGCTGCGGGATGGATGGATTTCCTCCAAGGGCTGGCGCTCCTGGAATGCCCTGCATCCATCGCAGTGGACCGGTGGCGAACCCGTCTACATGGATCGCGCCGTTTGCGGCTCCACCTTCGTCGGCTCCTTCTACTTCGGGCACTGGCTCTCTGATGATCTGCCTCTGCTGTTCGAAGCCGAACAGCACGGCGCTGTGATCACCACCGCGCGAACACCTTACACCCACGAGCCCGGCTATCTGGAACTGCTCGGCCTGCGATCGGAGCCGCTCGTCCGCGCCCGCTTCGATCGTCTGACCTGGATCGACAACGTGGCCCAGAACAGCCGTCGTGCGCAGCAATATCGCGAACTGCGCCGTTGCATACGCCAGTCCACATCGCCTGTCGAGGGCCGCAGAGTCATGCTGCATCGCGGGCGCACAGGCGTTCACCGCGTGCTGGCAAATGAAGAAGAGCTCGAAACGATGCTGGCAAAGCGCGGCTTCGAAATTGTCGATCCGGCGAAGGGCACCGCGCGGGAAATTGCGCAGGCGTGCGCCGGCGCAAGGATTGCTCTATGTGTGGAGGGCAGTCAGCTCACGCATGCATTTCTCGCCATGGCCGACCACGCCGCCATCGTCGCCATGATCCCGCCATATCGCTACATCAATCACTACAAGGACCTGACCGATTGCATCGGCACCATGCGCTATGGATCGATCATAGGAACTGCTGTCGAAGAGGGCTTCCGGGTCGATCCGGACGAGCTCCTGCGCCTGCTCGATCGTGTGGAGACGGCAATGGATGTGGGTGCGGCATCCTGACCAGAGCAAACTGCGGGATACCGGTAGCGGCCAGTCAAGTCGCCCACAATCCTCCGCCTGAGCGACCAAAGGAAGCCAACCCAGCAAAATGCCGCAGGCGCGACTGCCCGGATGGCAAATCCCTCAGTGTTTGCTGCCCGGCGGAATGCGGCTCGCCTCAAAGCTCACCACTTTCCACTCCCCGGAGCGGCGGCTGTAGACGCGCGTGTAGTGGTACAGGCCGCTGATGTCGCGCTCGCCGTCGTGGCCTTCCACCTGCACCCGCGAGGTCACGACTGCGGTGTCACCGTAAACCCGTATCTTCTGGTTCTCCGGCTCAATGCTGGAGATCTTCGCCGTGCCCGACCGACGCTGCGCCAGCGCATCCGCTTTGGTTTCGAGGGTTCCGTTGGGATTAATCCCGAGATAATCGTCCGCCAGCAGCCGGTTGATGGTGGCAACGTCATTCTGCATCACCGCCGTGCGCCACTGCGATTCCAGATTCTCGATCTCGCGGTGCAGACGGTCTTCGCGATGGAGCAGCGGAAGCGGCGCCGCATGTCCGGACACGGGAATACCAGGCAGGCAGGACACCAGAAGCAGCACGATGGCTCCGTCACGTGCGGTCAACCGTCGGGCCCTGCGATGGGGATGCATAAGCGTATGGATGGTATTCCGGTGCGAAACCGTCAGTCAAAAAGATGCGCTGGACTGCGCATTACTGCTGTCGAACGGCAATGGGGCGGATTTACCGTAGAAGTGCTCCGAAGCCACGAAGCGAACCCGGCTCTTCCGTCAAAGAAAAGCCGTCCCGAGAAGAACGTTGAGAGACATAGCAGGGATACATCCGCTCCGAGTGACCCATCAGATGATCGCACTCAGATTTTCGCTCGCCCGCTCGCGCAGCAATTGATAGAGCCCCTGAATCGCATACCGGCGATAGTGAGAGCTGGCGCGATGCGCATCCAGCGCCGCTCCATCGGCATACTGTTCGTAAATCAGGACCGTGTCCGGCTCGCCCTCGACGCGGTGCGGCACATAGACCACGCAGCCCGGTTCCTGCCGCGACTCCTCGGCTAGCGCGCGCAACAATTCGCCCACCTGTTCCCGGTCCTGTGAGTCGAAACGCATCCTGACGGTGAAGCTGACCATCGCTCTCTCCTTCTGCAGAAAGCCCTATGCCTGCATGGCATCCAATGCCGCCCGGAAGCCCGGCATCTCCATCGTCTGCTCGCGGTCCGGACCGGTCGAAACCATCCCGATCTTCGCGCCCGACTCCCGCTCCAGAAACCGAAGATATTCCTGGGCCAGCTTGGGCAGCTCGTCGAAGTGGCACACCCCTTCGCAGGTCGCCTGCCATCCCTTCATCTTTGTGTAGATGGGTTCGATGCGCTCCAGCCCGCTTACGTCTGCAGGAATCAAGTCTGTCTCCTTGCCGTCAATCCGATAGCCCGTACACACGGGAATCTCGGCGAGCGTGTCCAACACATCCATCTTGGTCACCACCAGCCACTCCGTCCCGTTGATCATGTTGGAGTAGCGCAGCAACGGTAGGTCCAGCCAGCCGCAGCGGCGGGGCCGCCCGGTCACAGCGCCAAACTCCTGGCCGCGTCTACGCAGCTCCTCGCCCATCGCATCGTGAATCTCGGTTGGGAACGGACCCTCGCCGACCCGCGTCACATAAGCCTTGGTCACGCCGATCACGGTGCCGATGCACGTTGGCCCTACTCCCGTGCCGGTCACCGCGCCGCCGGCAGTGGCCGAGGACGACGTCACAAACGGATAGGTGCCATGGTCGATGTCGAGCAGCGTGCCCTGCGCGCCCTCGAACATCACGCTCTTGCCATCCTTGATGGCCCCGTTCAGCAAAGCAGCGGTATCCCGGACATAGGGCCGCACCCTCTCTGCAGCCTCGGTGTACTCGTCGTAAATCTGTTCCGGATCCAGCGGATCGGTCCCGAACAGCGCATGCGCGATCGCATTCTTTTCCCGGCAGGCGTTCTCAATATGGGTCTTCAGGATCTTGGTGTTCAGCAGATCCACCACGCGCAATCCGTTGCGGTGCATCTTGTCTTCGTACGCGGGGCCGATGCCGCGGCTCGTTGTCCCGATCTTCGTCCGCCCGGGCGCGCTCTCGCTCGCCAGCTCGATCATCCGGTGATACGGCAGGATCACCTGTGCGCGATTGGAGACAAAGAGCTGCCCCCGCGTGTCCACGCCCAGCCCGTCAAGCTTCTCGACCTCTTTCAGGAATGCCATCGGGTCAAGCACCACGCCATTGCCAATCACGGCCAGGCAATCCGGCCGCAGCACGCCGCAAGGCACAAGCTGCAGAATGAACTTTTTGCCGCGAATGATGACCGTGTGCCCGGCATTGTGCCCGCCCGCATAGCGCGCCACGACAGCAAAGCGCTCCGAGAGCACATCTACGATTTTTCCCTTGCCCTCATCGCCCCACTGGGCGCCCAGTACCACCGCAGTCTTCGCTCGCATCCTTACTCTGTCTCTCCGAATCGTCTTCTAGCCGCTGCCAGGCTCCCGCCGGTCCTGACACCTCGCGGTCAGTGGGTCTGGCCAACTGGGGGGTGATACCGCCGGCAGCGCACCGAACCGAGTCGTTGCAGCATCTATAAGAAACCCAATCTCGTTCCGGCACCAATGCTGATGATATACGGCAGAAGTGCCCGGACAAAGCGGCCGCGCAGTACGTCCGAATCACGCATACCAGACCATGCCCGAACTCCCCGAAGTCGAAACCGTCGCTAATGGCGTGAACGCCCGAATCGCCGGCGACCGCATCGAAGAAGCCTGGTTTTCGAGCAAGCCCGAACCGATGAAGTCGCCTCCGGCAGCAATGGCAAAAGCGCTCACCGGCCGCACCATTGAGCGCGTGCGCCGTGTGGGCAAGCACATCGTCTTCGATTTCGCGCCGCAACCGGACCATGATCCGGTCCAGTGGATCGTGCATCTTGGTATGACCGGACGCCTGGTCGTCGCCGATCCGGACGTGCCGCGCCCGCTCCACACGCACGGCGTACTCGTGCTGCGCTCCGGACGGGAACTCCGGTTCGTAGACGCGCGCCGTTTTGGCCGCATGGGCCTGCACGCCTTTCAGAAAACCGGCACCACTGCGGAGCACTCGGGGTTTGCGGGACCGGGCACAGAACCGCTGCGCATCTCGAAGGCTGATTTCCGCAGGCTCTTCCATGGCCGCCGCACCTCGATCAAAGCAGCGCTGCTCAATCAGAATCTGCTGCACGGCGTCGGCAACATCTATGCCGACGAGAGCCTCTTTCGCGCTAAGATCCGCCCCCGTCGTATGGCCGCACGACTCACCATGGAGGAACTGGATCGCCTTCACGGCTCCGTACAAAAGGTTCTGCGGGAGGCCATCCGTCTCGGCGGCTCCTCCGTCTCTGATTACGTTGACGCCGCGGGCGAGCGCGGCTTCTTCCAACTCCGCCACTACGTTTACATGCGCACCGGCCAGCACTGCCTGCTCTGCGGAACGCCCATCCGCCGCATCGTCCTTGCGGGACGGGGCACCCACTACTGCCCGACTTGCCAGCACTGATCTTTTTGGGACCGCCATGCCTTTCCTGCTCTTGGACTACGAAAACCCGGAGTTCATCTCATATAACTCCAGAAATCGGAAGACATCTGGAGGGGAACTAGCCGTAACTAATTGAAAACAGGAACTCTCAGGATTGGCACGACAAGTGCTTTTAAATATGGCAGCCAGCGACGCACGCGGTCCCCAGTTTGGAGAGGGCCCGGCGATTCACTTCCGGCTGAGCAGAGTCAGGAGCCTACCAGGCCCTACCGCCACCGGACTTTACTTCACCGTTCTCTTCAATGCGTTTCCCGCATGAAGTCGGGTCGGTGCTTTCGGGAGGCCAGTGATTGGCCATTGCGACACGCCGCCCATTCGATCGGGCGGCGTTGTTCGTCTCACTGTTCCTCTTTCTGCCTTGTGTTCTCCCCCTGTGTTCCTCCTTGACCGCTGCAGATTCTCCCTTCGTGCCATGCCTCGTGCGACTTTTGCACTTGCAACGAAGCAGGCCAGCAAGTATGCTTGTACTTGCCTATCGAGCGGCTGATGCCCTCATGTGGACCGGTGCAGTGAGATCCTGGAATTAGCGGATCGATCCGGAGCCAGACTGAGGGTTCGCCCTACTTCGAATAGTCATTACGTATCATCCGCGACTCTGTGCTTCGGGCTGCATCGTCGCCCTGGGAAGCCTGTACGAGCGGTTAACACCAGCAAGAAAACGCTGTTGAGAGCAGACAATACGCTCGAGCCCTTAGAAAGCACGTTGCCACGCCAGCACTCCGGGTACCCGGGTGCAGCGCGTCCTTATTTCTGGAACTCCATTCCGGCCCCTAAGTCGTATGCCGGCGTTCCTGCTACTCAGTCCTAGCAACCGAACGCTGGCACAAAAAAGAAAGATCGTTACTGCAGAAATGCACCAGGAAGTGCACGAATGACAACAGAACTAAATCCGTCCCCGGCTCCTGAGCCGCAGGGATCCGTGCAGGCGCAGTCCTCAAACGGCTCGCCGCAGACCCAGAACCAGCAAGGACAGCACCCCCAAGGGCAAGGTCAGGGACAGGGACATCGCCGGCGCCGGCGTCGGCGCAATAAGGGCAGCCAAGTCAAAGGCCAGCAGAACGGCGCTCCGCAGCAGAATGGCGTTGCCGCCGGCGCACCCGCAAATGGCCCCTCTCCCGCGCCCGCTTCCCACCACCAGGGACATCCGAAGCAGAAGTCCGGCAAGCGCTTCTTCCAGAAGAGTCCAGGCAATCAGGGCAACTACGGCAGTAACGGCTTTCGTCCGTCGCCCGGGAACGGGAATGGAAGCGGAAATGCCGGGGGACGCCGCAAGAACAAGGGCGGCCGTCGCCAGCAGGTCTTTGTCGGCCCCATGGACCACAGTTATCGCGGTGGTGCCAACGGCAATGTCGCCGATCCCCAGACTCACTCGCAGAACGGCGACTTCCGCGGCATGCCACATAGCGGGTTCTATTCCGAAACCGATTATGTCCAAGCGGTGCCCATACGCGAAGACGCGCCCACCCGGATCTACTGCTTCATCGAGGATCTCTTCATCCTGGCAAAGATCCAGGAAGTCTCGAAGAAGCTGGGCATCAAGGTCGCCTTTCTCAAGCCGGAGAAGGATGTCGTCACCAAACTGACTGAAACCGCCGAGGAAGACCGCCCCGCGTTGATCCTCTTCGATCTGAACAACGCGAACGCGAAGCCGCTCACCCTTATCCCCAAGATCAAGGCCAAGCTCAAGCGCGGCACCTCGGTCATCGGATTCCTGGCACATATTCAGGGCGAATTGAAGAGCAAGGCAATCGAGGCGGGCTGCGACACGGTCATGCCGCGCTCGACCTTCTCCCAGAACCTGCCCAGCCTGCTGCGCCGATACGGCATCATCGAAGAAGCGGAAGATGAGTTTCAGGCAATCCAGGCTTAAATTCCCTTCGCCTACGACTGAAAAGGCCCGCGGCCCAGCGGGCCTTTTCACTTTCCCGCTCACGCCTGCGCATGCTATCAACGGCCATGCCGCGTGCGTCCTCCTCGAAGCAGAAAAAATGCTGCGCCTCATCTGCTGGAATCCGGCAGACGCCTCCACTCGTGCAGCGATCTTGCGCCGCGCCGGCTATCGCGTGATCGCAGACGCGCCAGAGAATCCGGGTGGCATGGTTCGCTACTTCCGTGAACTGTCGCCTGACGCGGTCGTGATTGACCTGGATCGGCTTCCGTCGCACGGCCGCGAGCTCGGCATGAGTCTGCGCGCCAGCAAGAGCACGAGTCATCTACGGCTGGTCTTTACCGGCGGCATTCCCTCGAAGAGGGAGATGGTGCGCACCGCCCTTCCCGATGCAATCTTCACTCCGTGGGACGACGGCATAGCCGCAGTGATCGAGCATGCGATCGCGCAGCCCGAAGCGCCGCGCCTGCACTCGCGCGAGCTGCCCAAAGACACAAGCGCGGGGTACCTCGAACGCAAACTCGACATCAAGCCGCAGAGCCATTTCGTGATTGTCTCGGTCAACCGGAACGACGGCCAATGGCTGGATGAACTGCTCAACTTCATTCCCGAAGGCGCCATCCGTCAGCGGCGCATGGATGCCGCTACTTCGCTCGTGCTCTTTGTTGTCGCCGTCCGCCGCGATCTCATCCGCGCATTCGAGCAGTCGCGATCGTCGCTATCGCCAAAGGCCTCTTTATGGATCGTGCATCCCAAGCAGACCAGCCCGCTGGCGGCGGATTTCAATCAGGACGATGTGCGCGAGGCCGGACTGGCACACGGCTTCGTCGACTACAAAGTGTGCGCCGTGGACAAAGAGTGGTCAGCGCTGAAGTTCGCCCGCCGCGGCGCGACGAAAGCGAAGCCGCACATCATGCTCCGCTGATGTCGCCCATCGCTGCGTGAGGAAGCCGCTTCCAATCCGCGAGGACGACAGAGGTCTCTATCTGGCGTTCTGGTATATCCCAGTAGGTACGCAGTAACTGATCTTTTTCCTGCAACGTCACTTGTACAAAACCGTGCTGCTCATAAAAGCGAATTGCCCAGGATGCAGCCTGCCACGTTCCGATCAGCACCGGACCTTTGGTCATTGCTCTCAAGTGTGCCAGCAGAGCGCCGCCAATTCCCCGCTTCTGCTGGCCTCCGCGTACATATGCGTGGCGGATGAGAGTTACATCCTTGACTCGCTGTATCCCCATGGCCGCCAGGAGTCTTCCACCCTCTTCGAAGCCCCAGAACACGACCGCCTCTTGCATCTGACGGCGAAGCTCTTCCTGGGACATATATGGCTCAGAGTAGCGATCCGCGGGGATAATCCCCCGATAGACTTGCGCTGCATCGTTGATGATCTCCCAGATCTGCTCAAAATCTGGCTCTTCACATTTCCTGATCATGTGCTGATTTGTTTTCCGATCGGCTAACCAGGCGGCCAATGCATCGCGCGGCCACCCAACAGGTGAAGGTGCAGATGATCCACTGTCTGGCCGCCATCCTCGCCCGTGTTCATCACGGTGCGAAAACCCTTCGCCAGCCCTTTCTCTTCCGCAATCTTCTTCGCCACCGCATGCAGGTGTCCCAGCAGCCGCTCGTCTCCCGGCGACAGATGCGCGAGCGAAGCAATGTGTTTGCGCGGAATCAGCAGCACGTGCACCGGCGCCTGCGGACGAATATCCGCGAAGACCACGGCATCGTCGTCTTCATACAGCTTCTGCGTCGGGATCTCACCCGCGGCAATCCTGCAGAACAGACAATCCATGTCGACCAGCTTATCTCAGTCTTAATTCGGGGTCCTGCTTCGAGAAGAACCTCGGATGCGCTCCCGGTTTCCACGGATCGTAGTCGCGCGCAAATTCCGCCCGCGCGCTGATTGACGGATGACTGTACGTCCAGAAAACCATCCAGGGATTGGGATCCGGAATGTCCAGCGATTCTTCACCCATGGTTTGGAAACTATCCACCGCGGTCGCCTGCGGATCGGGGACGATGCCGTGCACTACTTCCTGCCCGTACACATCCGCACGATGCTCGATATAGCGGCTGATGCTGCTGCTGATCGGCTCGCTCACGATCGTGAAGACATGAAAGACCAGAATGAGCACCATGACGGCGCTCCAGTCCTCCACTGCCGGCACCTGCCAGCGCGCCCAATAAAGACAGACAAGCTTGCGCACCAGATGAAACGCAAGCCACAATGCCAGCAGCGTACCCACTGCCGCCATCATCAGACCGTGAACGACATCGCCCAGCACGTAGTGGCCAAGCTCGTGGCCGAAGATGAACAGCACCTCATCCGGCGACGACTTGGTGAGCGATGTGTCCCACACCACCACCCGCTTTGAGCTGCCGAAGCCGGTAACGTAGGCATTCATCTCTGTCGTCTTCTCGCTGGCCTTCATCAGAAACATGTGGTCCGGCGCAATCTTCTCGCCGCTGCGCTGGACCACGCGTTCCAGTTGCGCCACCAGTTCCGGATGCGAGTGCGAGAGCGGCTCAAAATGATTGAACAGCGGATCGATAATCAGCGGCTCGGCGAAAACACCGGCGACCATGAGCGGCAGCGACAGCAGCCAGAACCACAGCCACCAGCGCCGCTGCGAATGACGGACGATGGCAAAGAGCAGCGAGCCCACAAACGTCGAAATCACGATATTCACCAGCAGTCCCTTGGTCCAATCCCAGAACCAGGCGGGCCAGCGCTCGATCGAGAGCCCATACGCCAGTCCGAGGTGGTGCCCGGCAAGTGAGAGCGGCAGGCCCAGCAGGCGGATCGCGATAATCAACAACGGAAGAAAGATCAATCCCTGCACCCACGCCCGCGAAGCAACGCCGCCAGAAAAACGGCTCAGCCCCGCAGCCCAGTGCAGTCGTAGAAACAGTAGCGGATACACCAGAGACCAGAGCGTTCCGATTGCCCACAGCCAGTTTTCATCGCGATTTAGCGCTTCGGCGCGCTTCAACTTTTCCGGCGGCAGCACATACGCTGGCTGCTGCGTTCCTTCCTGAAGCTCCACCGCTGAGGCATGCTGCAAAGCCGGGGCCGGCGCAATCTGCGTGAAGCACGCGGCCGAAAACCAGCACCCGGAGATCGCAAGCAGGAGCAGCAGCATCCGAAACCGCATGCCACGTTATACCGCTTCCCGCAAATCACTGGTCTGGCGTGCACCTTTAAAGAACGCAAATGCTGGGTCGAAGCTTCCTCTCAAAAGCACTATGCCCATCCGAAACGGCCTTTAAAAGCGAAGCGGTCGACCGGCAATCAGCGGGTTAGGTCGGGACGAGCGCGTCCGTATTCGGACATATTTCGTTTCATCCGGACACTCTGGCGAGGGCCATATCCAACAGCTTCGGCGACATGCAGCTGGTTCTTTGGCAAAGCAGTTGCTCCTCACACGCTTACGGAAATCAAGGAGCACTGCATGCACGGCCTGCTGCTGAATCTGCGCCTGGCGCTGCGTCAATTGCGCCGGACACCCGGCTTCGCGCTTACGGTTATTCTCACGCTCGCGCTCGGGATCGGCGCCACCACGGCGATCTTCTCGCTTGTCGAAGGCGTGCTGCTGCGGCCGCTGCCCTTCCACGAACCAAGCCGGCTGGTCACGCTGGATGACACGCTGTTGGGCGCGGGCATGTCCGGTCTGCAGGCCGTCACCAGCGGGGAAGTGGCGCAATACGCCCGCGACACCACCAGCTTTGCCTCGCTAGGCGCTTACACCGGGAATGGCTACGAACTCTCTGGTCGCGGAGAGCCGGCGATGGTCAACGGTGCACGCATGACTGCTTCGGTCTTCCCCACGCTTGGCGTCGCTCCTGTACTGGGTCGCGTCTTCACCCAGCAGGAAGACACCGGACATCAGCAAGTCGCGGTGCTCAGCTATGGGACATGGCTGAACCGCTTTCACGCCGACCCCAATATTCTCGGCGGCAAAATTTTGCTCGACCGCAAGCCTTATCAGGTCATCGGCGTCATGCCGCGCAACTTCGAGTTCCCGCTCGTCCCCGGGCGGCTCAATCGATCAGAGCTGTGGGTGCCGATGAGCTTCACCGCCGAAGAGCTCTCCGCCGGCATGTCTAACGGCAATTGGAGTTACCAAATGGTGGGCCGGCTCAAGCCCGGCGTCACCGTCGCCCAGGCGCAGCAGGACGCGAATCGCGTGGCGCAGGAGGTAATGCGCAACTTTCCGCCGGCGCTCAAGTCCATCAGCATTCACGCGGAAGTCGATTCGCTTAAGGATTCAGCGGTGGCCGCGGGCCGACCGCTCGTCCACATCCTGGCTCTCGCCGTGCTCGTTGTTCTCCTCATTGCCTGCCTCAATGTGGCTGGCCTTCTGCTGGTCCGCGCCATCCGCCGCCGTCGTGAGCTGGCTCTCCGGCTGGCGCTCGGCGCATCGCCACGCGCGCTGGTCAGCAGTTCCCTGCTAGAAGGGCTGCTGCTCAGCGGCGCCGGCGGACTTCTTGGCCTGCTGCTCGCCTCCGCCGCACTGCGCGTTGCCATCCCTCTGCTGCCGGAATCCATGCCGCGCATCGACGGCATTCATCTCGACTCCGGAGTGGTCCTCTGCGCCCTTTTTCTCGCTCTGCTCACCGGCGCGCTCTGCGGTATGGCTCCAGCCTTTGCCGCACTCCGCACACGCGTAAACGAAAATCTGAAGGAAGGTGGCCGGACGGGCACCAGCGGCTCCAGCCATGGACGCCTCCGCTTCGCGCTTGTCGTCACCGAGATTGCCGTCGCACTGGTTCTACTCACGGCTGCGGGCGCGCTGCTGCGCAGCTTCCAGAAGATGCGTGACGTCGACCCTGGCTTCCGCGCCGATCACGCGCTGGTAGCTGGATACAATCTGCCGTCGCAGCTCTACGGTACACAGAGCGTCGTCGATAGCTTCGATCGCTCGCTACTGGAGCGCCTCGCGGCGTTGCCCGGCACCACCGCCGTTGGACTTACCAACATGTTGCCCACCGCTGGTAATTATGGCGGCAGTGGCTACGTGGTCGATGAAACAGCAGCCGACCAGTCCGCTAAGCTGCGCGTCGCTCCCTGGGCGCTCGTCGTCGGCGACTATTTTCGCGCCATGCACATCCCGCTCATTTCCGGGCGCTACGTATCCATTGTGGACAAAGCCGATAGGCCGCTCGTCGTGGTCGTCAATCAAACCCTGGCGCACCGGTATTGGCCGGGGGGAAATGCCGTTGGCAAACGGCTGCGCCTCGGAACGCATGAAGCGAAAACACCCTGGGCCACGATCGTCGGCATCGTCGCTGACACCAAGCTCGGCTCTCCTGACACTCCCAACCAGGAACAGATTTACGTTCCGGCCGCGCAATACAAATCCATGCTCGCATCCTTCGCACCTTCCGGAATGGTCACCGGAGATGGCGGCTATATCGTCATGCGCTCCGCGCTTCCTCCAGAGCAGATGATCCATGCCCTGCAGTCCACCGTCGCGTCACTCGATCCACTGCTCGCGTTGCAGCAGGTGCAGACGATGAACGATGCCCTCTCGGCAACCGAGGCGCCGCGCCGCTTCAATACCTCGCTCATCACCGCGTTTGCCATCGGCGCGCTTCTGCTGGCCACCATCGGCGTATACGCGGTGATCGCCTTCTCCGTCTCCATGCGCGCGCAGGAGATGGCGATTCGCATGGCGCTCGGCTCCAAACGCGGAGAGATCGTGCGCCTTGTCCTCATTTCCGGCGCGAAGCTGGCAGCGATCGGCTGCGCCGCAGGACTCATCGGCGCGCTTGCCGTCTCAAAACTGCTCGGGTCGATGCTGTTCAACGTAAGTGCCACCGATCCGCTGATTCTCACCAGCTCCATCGCCACCATGATCGTGTTGTCGCTGGTTGCCTGCGCCATCCCGGCACAACGCGCAGCTTCCGCCAACCCGGTAGACGCTTTGCGCGCCGAATAGCCGAAATTTGCAGCTTTCGCCGTGGTGGAGGGCAAGATGCCTCGGCCCTCGCACGTTTTATTGTTCATCAGAAGCGCCGCAGGATGCGGCGGAGACCGTGCTGCTCTCAGGAGGCCCACCACTCACAACCTGAGCGACCAAAGGATGCGAACCCCACAACCACGCCGCCGGCGCAATTGCCCGGATCGCCAGTCCCGGACGGCGGCGGCCCTAGTCGAGACGCACCAGGTATGCCTCGCCTTCCCGCGGTTTCAGGTCGTGCTCAATCTCCACGGCGCGATCTTTGTCATCGCGGAAGGGGCGAATGCGCACCCAGTGCCCGGTTGGTCCGGTGAACTCGATCACGTTGGCGGTCTGATACTTCCGTCTCAGATGGCTACGCAGCTTCTCCGCCTCATCTTCATCTTTGAACGCGCCGATCTGCACACACCAGCGTCCGCCGCTCTCAATCGGCGCGGGCACCGCGAAGACATCGATCCTCACCGTCCCAGTTCCCGCCACATACAGGCCTAGCGCCTTCGCCGATGCCATCGACAGATCGAGCACGCGCCCAGGCACAAACGGACCGCGATCCGTAACGTGCAATACGGCCTGCTGCCCCGTCCGCACATTTGTAACCCGAATCAGAGAGTTCAGCGGCAGCGTGCGATGCGCCGCTGTCATCGCATCCTGGTCGTAGATCTGTCCGTTGGCGCCGCGCCTTTTGTTGTAGGGCGGTCCATACCAGCTCGCTGTCCCAGTCTCCGTCCATACCGGAGCGTGGCTCGCGACGAATGAAAGATCGGCTGCGCTGGTCACGCCAGGGTTGATGGACGACGGCGCAATCGGTGCAGTGGATGCAATCGTAGGTGCCCCGCTGCCTGATCCCGCGGGAGCAGGAAGCAGCACTGGCGCAGGCGGCGCATAAACCGTCGCCGGCCGATGGCGGCAGCCGGAAATCAAAGCCAGACCGGCAAAGACCGCCAAGGAAAGCAGCAAACCACGGGCATGCTGGCCCGCTGCGTCACTACGCACGCGTCTTGTCTCCGGCCTGTTCCGAAGTCGCGTTGCGCCGCTGATCGAGATGATCGGCCAGGCGTGCCAATTGCTCGGCAGCCGCACGCAGCGCCGACGATGAGTTCTGCCGGACCTGTGGCACCACCTGATCATTCAAATAGCCGATCACGCGCTTCACTTCGTCTTCAATCCGCGGTCCGATGTTGCCAAACTGCGCATCGACTTTGCGGCCAAAATTCTCGAACGTGCTCCTGCCGCCCTGCGATGTCTCCGCCATACGCCACCTCAATCTGCTTCAACAGTCTCCGCGTCCGGGTAGGTTCCGGTCAATCGCGCGGCTTTCGGGGTCTCCCGCGGGTTACGGTCACGGGTCGAACCGGAGCGGGCTGATAACCTGCATCTCATTGATGGAATGCCACCTTCACATTCGATATTCCACTCCACTCGCTTGCTGAGGCACGAAGCCGAGTTACGAGAACTCTTCGCGCGAATGCCGCCGCAGCGCGCGTATATTCGTCGCGGCGTCCCTATGTTCGGGGCAGTCGGGCGAGTTATCGCGCCCCTGGCTTTCCTGCTGCTGCTGCTCGTAACTGCACCGAGCTGCCGGGCAGAGGATCCCTCACTGCCGGATGCACCACAGCCCCAGGCCGGCAGGTCACCGGCAAGCACAGGGCAGTCCCCGCAATTGACCGGCCCCGGCCGCGACAACATGGTGTTCGGTGTGCACGTCGGCCCTGCCTATCCTATCCGGCCCGATGACAAATGGGACACCATCGTCAATGCCGGGCAGCACCCGGAAACGCTCAGCGCCACCGACACCCTGATCTACGCGGCACACGAACAGGTGCTTCCCACCGCGCTCATTCCCGCGCTGGTCGCCGCCGGCTGGGGGCAGTTGCTCGATCTGAATCCGCGCGTCGGTATCGATGCCGGTGGATTTGGCGAGCGCATCGGCTACGCTTTGCTGCGCCAAGCCACTGACCGGCTGACTGGAGATGGCGTTTTTGCAGCTGCCTTCCGGCAGGACCCACGCTTCTATCGCGAAACCAATGGACCTCTCGTGCACCGCGGGTTGCGCGCTGTGCGACAGACGTTCATCCGCCGCAACAGCAACGGCGGCGGCGAGCGAGTGAACGCCTCCGGCATCCTTGGCCATGCGCTGGGCAGTTATCTGGCCATGACCTACTATCCCGATATCAGCTCGGGCGCCGGTGTGGCGACGAAAGGTTTCGCCACGGCCCTGACGGGCGATATGGAAAGCAAGCTGTTTGTTGAATTCATGCCTGATCTGCTCCGTCTGGCCTTCCGGCGCAATCGTTAAGGTGAACGCGACGTGACGTCGATGATCTTCGTCCTTATGCGAAGGAGAACAAGCATCCGGGAAACGTCTCGCAGGCCGCTACTAAGATGGACCCGCCTCCTCCCCGCAGTCGTGGGGCTGGCGGCGCTCGCCTGTTCGACCGCCAGCGCTCAGCGCAATGCGCTTGCGGACCTCGCGCCGGCACCACCGCCGCTGGATATTCCAATATCGAATGAACCGTCTGCCGCGGAAGCAGCCCTGCCCGATGCGCCTACTCCAAACACGGACGCAAACGAGGCTAACGTCGAAGCGTTCGCCAGCACATCGGAGACAGGCATCGCTCCGCAGCACCAGCGGCAAACCTCGCCAGGATTTCCGCCGGTCAGTCCTTTGCCGCTACGCCTGCCGCCGGCTCCCGGGGAGCACCCCAGCATTCCTTCGCTAGCTCCTTCCTGCCAGGGAGCCGTGTGCACATCCACGCCTGCATATATGTGCTGCGCGCGCAATGTGGATTATTTTCAGCGCTTCGTGGACGCCGGCATTCATCCACTGACGCCGCGCCAGAAGGCGTACCTCGCCTTTCGCAACAGCATCGATCCTTACAACTTCGCCACCATCGGATTCTTCTCCGCCATCAATGTCGCATCCGATCCGAGCTCCGCTTACGGCCCCGGCTTGCCGGGTTTTGGCCGCAACTTCGGCGTGGCCTATACCGAATCAGCAGTAGGCGAGTTCTTCGGCACATTCCTCATACCTTCCATCGCCCATCAGGATCCGCACTACCACCGGTTACCCAATGCGTCCTACTCGCGTCGCATCCTGCACGCCATCATGCAGGTAGGCTGGGCGCAGAGCGATTATGGGATCGGTATGCCGAATTACGCCAACCTTGTCGGGACTGCATTGGATGAGGGTATGGGCAATCTCTACGTCCCCGGCCGACAAAAGAGCTGGGGCTCTGCAGCGAGTCGCTATGCCACCGCGATTGCCACTGATCCTATCGGCAACTTCATCACCGAATTCGTGCCTGACGTAGCGCGCCGCGTCAATATCCGCATCGTACTCGTGCAACAGATCGTCAACCAGGTGGAGAAGCAGCAATGATCAGGGTTCCTGACGGCGCCAGTACGAATCCGCGTCTGCAGCGCTGGACCGGCTGCCTGCTCACCGCGCTTCCCGTGCTGGCTTCGCTCTTATGGCTCGGCGGCACATTCCATCGCGCCTACGGTCCCACACACTACTTCCTGAACTACCGGCATGGCTTTCTCAAACGCGCTCTGCTGGGCGAATTGCTCCTGCCTTTGCACTTCATCAGCCTGCGCACCATCCTCGCGATCGAGCTGGTTATCTTCGCGACCGTCATCGCGGTTACGTACAGAGTCTTTCGCCGCTCACTCTTCGGCACTCTGGAAGAGCGCTCGCTCGCCGCATTCCTGCTGGCCGCACCCGCGCTGCTGCCGCACTTCGCCTATCTCTCGGGCGACCTCGACAGCCTGCTTTACATTTGCGCTGTGCTTGCCCTTGGCGCATTCCTGACAATGCCGGCGAACGCCGCAGCAGGCTGTGCCGTTGCGCTAAGCCTGGTAGCGCTGCTCATCCATGAGGCGTTCCTGCTGCTCTTCTATCCGCTGCTCCTCGCCGTCATGGTCGACCTCTGCCGTCATCATCGGCTCCGGCGAGGCCTTTTCATCGCGCAGCTCATCCTCATCGGGATAGCCTTCTTTGCAATCCTCCACTTCGGCAAGTGGAGCGTCCCGCACCCCGAGTACCTGGCTGCCGCGCAGCAGCGCACCAACATGCCCCTCGAAGGCACGGTCTTCCTGGTGCTATCGAATACGCTGCAGCAGCAGTTGCATTTTGTCGCCACGCTCTATACGAAGCAACTGATCGCAGGCGTGCTCCTGAGCTGCCTCGTCTCTCTGCCCTATTTCGCCATGTTGGTTTGGCTAACGCAGGGCGCGCTCGCCGTCCGCGGATACACAGATCGATTCCGCTGGAGCCTTCTTCTGCTGCTGTGCGCGCCACTGCTGCTGCTCCCTCTCGGCCACGATGTGATGCGCTGGGTCTCCGCCGCCTGTATCAACGTTTCGCTTTTTCTGCTGTATCTCTACAGCACCGTGTCCGAATCAACCGAGCGGCGACCGCTCACTGGCTGGACGAGAACGCCGCTCTATCCTGCGATGTTCGGCTACACGCTCGTGCTCGGCGCTTATGGCATCGCCAGCACACGCCTGATCACCAACATGGGCAACCTGCTTAGCGGCCACCCATAAGATCCGCATCCTGGCATGCCGCATTGCGTGCTACCGGATTGCACCGGGCCATTGAGCCACCCGCAAAACTGACCGAATACCCCGTCCACTTTGCCGGCTCGGCCTTCGGGTAATCCGTACTCAGAATCTGCGCGCCGCTCGCGATGGCGTGATCGCGCCGCTCGGTCGATCCGGAGCGGCCCTCTTTCGTATCGGCATCCGTACGGGTGCGCACCAGATAGCCCTGCCGCACCAACGCGGCGATCTCCTGCTCTGTGCCGTCGTTCTCTTCGGTAAACGCGGCATCTGGCTGCCCCGGCGCAGCATTGGTAAACAGCACGCGCCCCTGCAAATTCGCGTGTCCCTCCAGGTACAGCGGGCCCGCCGAACGCTGGTCCATCAAAAAGATCACCTTGCCTCTCGCCCTCTCGAGCGTCGGCCATGCGTTCGCGCGCGCCGCCTCGTTCGGAGTCGCGAAGCTGCCGCGCATATCATCCGGCGTGATCATCTCGTCGGCAGAGAACACCGAGCGGATCTCGCGATCCAATGCGTCGAACGTTGCTGCCGTGAACGGCTCCGGAGTTGTCGCGTTCGGAATGTTCAGCGGCTTACCCTGCTTGGTTTCCACCAGCACAAAAATCGGCAGATGCCGCGGGTGCGCGCTCGACCAGTTGCGCACGATCGTCAAACATGCGGTGAACGGCTGGCAACTGCTGTGCTGGTCAAGGTCCTGCACATGCATCACCTTGAATCCCGGCTTCATCATCACCTCAAGACTCGCGCCGGAGAAGTTGTCACCGACCGGATCGACCGGCACTCCAGCCGCAGCCTCCGCCGCCGGTCCGGCGGGATGCGCGTAGCGGCCGCCCTTGCTGTCAGCAAAGATGTCCAGCTCAATCTGCCGCACCCCGCCGTCGAACTGCTTGTCCAGCGGCTGATGCGCATAATCCAGTCCGCCCAAACTCTCCGGTTTTTTCTTCTCCAGAAACGCCCGCATACCGGGTAGCAGCCCGGCATGATAGCTGTTGTGCGAACCAATCACCTGTATCTGATTGATGCGCACCTGCGCATCGGAGGAATTTGCGCTGCTCTGTGCTGCTGCGGTTGTTGCCACCAGCAGCACGGCTGCGAGATGCATTGCCTTCATGAAATGTCCCGTCTCTCTTTTGGAAGCTGCAATGGCAAGACTTCACTACGATGCGAAGTTTAAACGCGGAAGATCAACGGGCTGTTGCAAGGCGCGGAACTTCGCCACTCGGCGCAGCATCGCGCGCATGGGCCAGCAGCTCATACGAGCGCAGCCGGGCAGCGTGATCGTGCACGATTGTCACTGCAATCACTTCATCCAGATCGAGGGCGCCCGCAAACGCCGTCAGCTGCTCCTGCACACGTTGCGGCGTTCCGTAGAAATAGCGCGGCCATTCACCCTCTTCCATCGGCACCGGTCCTTGTCTCTGCAATTCGCGCAAGGCGTCCTCAGGCCGTGGCACCGGCCGCCGGTCGCCGCTGCGAATGCGCCGCGTCAAAAGCCGCGGACTCGCCATCAACAGCTCCGCCTCTTCTTCCGTTTCCGCGCACAGCACGCCCACCGCGACGCTCTTGCGAGGCGCGGCTGCATGCTTGCTGGCGCGAAAGGACTCGGTGTAATGCTCGATCGCCGCTCGCGTGTGCACCGGGCTGAAAAAGTGCGCGAACGAATATGGCAAGCCGAACTGTGCTGCCGCCTCCGCGCTCCACTGGCTCGACCCGAGCAGCCACACCTCCGGGCCACCCGGCATCTCGGGCGACACCGTCAGTTGCGAGAACGGATGCTCCGCCGGAAAGTCGTGATTCAGAAAGGACAGCAGCTCTC
>JBJMGC010000044.1:0-4759 GCA_045808105.1 Acidobacteriaceae bacterium
ACGATTCCGGTGCCGATGGTGATTGGGCACGAGTTCGTTGGAGAGATTGTTGAGGTCGGCTCGAACGTCAACGACTTCCATCCCGGCGATATCGTCAGCGGTGAAGGCCACGTAACCTGCGGGCGCTGCCGCAACTGCCTTGCGGGTCGCCGTCATTTGTGCGCGTTCACGTCAGGCGTGGGCGTGAATCGTCCAGGCGCGTTTGCGGAATTTGTCGCGCTGCCGATGAGTAATATCTGGCGGCATGAACCGCATGTGAACCAGGAGGTTGCCGCGATCTTCGATCCGTTCGGCAACGCCGTCCACACCGCGCTCTCGTTTCCCGTACTCGGCGAAGACGTGCTGATCACCGGAGCGGGGCCGATCGGCATCATGTGCATTCCCGTTGTGAAGCGCGCTGGCGCGCGGCACGTCGTGATCACAGACCTGAACCCCTACCGGCTGGAACTCGCGCGGAAGATGGGTGCGACGCTCGCCGTCAACACGGCGGAGACACCGCTGCGTGAGGTGCAGAAGCAGCTTGGGATGCTGGAGGGCTTCGATGTGGGTCTTGAGATGTCCGGCAACGGCGCGGCCTTCCGCGACATGATCGCGAACATGTCGCACGGGGGCAAGATTGCGGTGCTGGGCATTCCGGCAAAGGAAGTTGCGCTCGACTGGTCCAAGGTGATCTTCAACATGATCACCATCAAAGGAATCTACGGCCGCGAAATGTATGAGACCTGGTACAAGATGTCGGTGCTGATCCATTCCGGACTGGACATCTCGCCCGTCATCACCCATCGTTACAGCTACGCTGATTTCGAAGCAGGCTTTACCGCGATGCGCTCCGGCCAGACAGGCAAGGTCGTGCTGGACTGGACTGGATTGATCGCTTAAACATTGGAACCGGCGTAGCTATCGAAGCGTACTGCGACCCAGCGGAGAAACCAACATGGCAGACGATCTTTCGGTACATCCCTCGGGCGAAGCTTCTCTTCCGGAGCAGCATATAGAGCACGGTACGCGCTGGGTCTTCTTCGGCCGTGACGGACTCCGCGCCGGCTGGAGCGCGCTGCTGTTTGTCTTCATCTTCATCGCGCTCAGCATGCTGGTGGTGATAGGTATCAAGCACCTGATGCGTGGGCACCTACCGGACCCGAAGGGTCCGCAATCACCGCAGGTTGCGCTTCTTTTCGAGCTTATCCAGATGAGTCTGGTGTTGCTGGCAACCGGAATTATGGCGCGCATCGAACGCCACAGACTGGCAGTCTATGGCTATGCGGGCCGCGCCAGGCTAGTTCGATTCCTCTGGGGCGGCGTCTGGGGATTCATCGCCATCACGGGACTCGTAATGGTGCTTTGGAATCGTCATCTGCTTGCTTTCGATGCTGGCCATCTTCAGGGATTCGTAGCCTGGAAATATGGGCTGATGTGGCTCGCGGTGTTTGTCTGTACCGGCATCTTTGAGGAATCTCTGCTGCGTGGTTACCTGCAGTACACGCTCACGCGGGGCATCGGCTTCTGGTGGGGCGCTCTCCTGATGTCGATCATCTTCGGCGCAATCCATGGCTCCAACAAGGGCGAATCGCCCGTCGGCCTCTTCTCGGCGGGCGCGGTCGGACTGGTCTTCTGCATCAGCCTCTGGTACACCGGCTCACTGTGGTGGGCCATCGGCTTTCACGCCGTGTGGGATTGGGGCCAGACGTTTTTTTACGGCACGCCGGACAGCGGCATGGTGGCGCGCGGCCACCTGCTCTCGGAGCATCCATCGGGCGCGTTGCTGTGGAGCGGCGGCCCTACCGGGCCGGAAGGCAGCCTCTACATCGTTCCCCTACTGCTGATCATGGCGCTCGCAATGTGGCTGTGGTGGCGCAGACGCGGCGCGACCACCCCGTACAATCAAAACGCCTAAAGCAATGGGGAGGACGCCGGCTCTAGCGCGGCGAATCGCTCCAAGGCAATGCAGGACTCCAGCGATCAAGCGTGACGAAGCGAATGCCGTCGCGCCACGCCTTTCCGAGCAGGTTCGCCGTAGCAGTGATTGTGCGGCGGCGGTCGCTGCCCATCTCCAGGTGACCACCGTCGTGCATCAGCACATTGCTGCCACGGTGTCTGCGCTGGTTGTGTGCAATGCCGCGTTGCAGGCGCAGCTCGATATCCGCTGCAGATTTCGCCTTCCAGTCCCACGAGCTCACATTCCACATCACGGGTATCAGGCGCAGCTCGGCCGCCGCGCGGAAGACCGCCGGGTTTCGTGCCCCAAAGGGCGGCCGGAAAAATCGCACGGGGTTGCCGATTGTGTCCTCAATGAGCGCGGTGGCATCGGAGATCTCCGCGCGCACCTTCCTCCCCGCCATGTACATCAACTTCGGGTGAGTCATGGTGTGACAGCCAATGACGTGTCCCGCATGATGCAAAGCGCGCACGATCTGCGGCTTCTGTCTGACGTAGCGGCCAATGAGGAAGAACGTAGCGCGAATCTGGTTGCGGGCGAGCACATCCATCAACTGCCCGGTATAGGGATCGTTGGGGCCGTCATCGTAGGTGAGGGCGACCTCCGTCGGATCCTTGCCTGCGATGAGCGAGCATCCGAAGATGTTCGAAGCCGGCCACAGCGCCGCGTAGTGAAATCCGCCGACCGCAAGCGCCGCTCCGGCACCGCAGGCGGAAATCCATCTTGCGCCCCATGTTGCGTCCACCGTCATGCTCAAGGCCGCGGTTACTCCAGAGGAAGGGGCAAAGATGGCGGGAACGTGCACAGGCGCAGTGTAGCAATCAGGGCGCCTGATCGCGTTGCTTGTACGCGGTTGAGCCCCGCGGGACAGGCGTATACTCTGGTACGGAACACAGGCAGCATCCCCAAAGGGAGTTGCACTGGAGGCAAATGATGAGTTTAACGCCCGTAGCGGCCGCATCCGGAAAGATCACTCCCCACACCCTTCTCGAACGCAAGCAGGCACATCGGCCCATCACCGCGCTGACCGCCTACGACTATGCCACAGCGCGCCTGGCCGATGATGCCGGGATCGAGCTGCTGCTGGTGGGCGACTCGCTGGCCATGGTGGTGATGGGGTTAGAGAGCACGCTGCCCGTCACAGTAGACGAGATGCTGCACCATACCCGCGCAGTGCGTCGCGGGGTACGCCGCGCCCTGCTGGTCGCCGATATGCCTTATGGTTCGTACCACGTCTCGGCGGACGAGGGCGTGGCCAATGGAGCCCGCTTCGTGAAAGAGGGCGGTGCGGAAGCTGTGAAGGTGGAGGGTGCGCGGCCGGAACTGGTGGAGCGCCTGATCGCAGCGGAAATTCCAGTGGTGGGGCACATCGGGCTGACGCCGCAGTCGGTGCATCGCATGGGCGGTTACAAGGTGCAGGGCAAGACCGCCGCCGAGTATGCGCGTCTGCGCGAAGAAGCGCGTCAACTGGAAGATGCCGGGGCCTGCGCAGTGGTGCTCGAAGGCATGCCGCGCGAACTGGCTGCCGAGATCACGGCGCAGCTCACGATTCCGACCGTTGGCATCGGAGCAGGTGTGGACTGCGACGGGCAGATTCTGGTCTTCCATGACCTGGTGAATCTCACGTTCGTGCCTCCGGCACGTTTTGTTCGTCGCTACGCGGATGCATCGGAGCTCTTCCGTAATGCCATCAGTGCCTATCGCGACGATGTGGTGGAGCGGCGCTATCCTGCGGAGGACGAGAGCTATCATCTGCCGAAAGCCACCAAAGCCACCCTCGCGGGCAACTCGTCGCAGCTCCGCCGCAAGGCATAAGCAGGCATGCAGGTACTGTCAGCCATTCGAGAGATGCGTGCGGCCTGTCGTGGCGTGCGCGAGAGTGGCCACTCGCTGGGTCTGGTCCCGACCATGGGTGCACTCCATGCAGGCCACATTTCGTTGGTGCGTGCTGCGCGGGCGCAGAGCGAATTTGTCGCTGCTTCCATCTTTGTGAACCCAACACAGTTCGGTCCCAACGAGGATTTTGCGAAGTACCCGCGCAGCTTCGAGCAGGATTGCGCGCTGCTCGGCGCCGAAGGTGTGGAACTGGTCTTCGCGCCACAGTCAGAGGAGATGTATGCGCCGGGAGCGAATACTTTCGTCGAAGTGGCAGGTGTGGGCGACCGGCTCGACGGCGCATCGCGGCCAGGACATTTTCGCGGCGTGGCTACCATAGTCGCGAAGCTCTTCCATGTCGTCGGACCGGACAAGGCATTCTTCGGGCAGAAGGATGCGGCGCAGGTGGCGGTGCTGCGCAGCATGGTGCGCGACCTGAACTTCGATCTGGAGCTGGTTGTCTGTCCCATCGTGCGCGAACCGGATGGTCTGGCGCTGTCATCGCGCAATCGCTATTTATCAGAATCGGAGCGCCGCCAGGCGCTGGTGCTTTCCAGCGCGCTGAACGTAATCGAGGCTACCTATCACGCAGGCCAGAAGGATGTCGCGCGGTTGCTGGAGTCCGGCCGCAGCGTGCTCGCCACCGAGCCGGAGTTGAGGCTCGATTATCTAGAGATTGTCCACTGGGAGACGTTGCTGCCGCTGTCCGAAGCCAGGCCGGGAGCCTTGGTGGTCGTCGCTGCGTATGTCGGCAGTACGCGGCTGATTGACAATACAATTCTTTGAATACGATACCGTCATGGTGCTCTATCTGGGCGCGTTGGCGCGTGCTGGTCCAGAGACACACGGATTTCCGGCAAGCAGGAATCGCAGCGGTCGCTCCGCTGCTTTGGTGATGCCGATGCGCGGGGTGGCCAGAATGGCTTGCGCTTGATAGCCGTCGTCGCG
>JBJMGC010000045.1:0-13619 GCA_045808105.1 Acidobacteriaceae bacterium
CAAGGAAGATGTGGCACGCGAGGTGAAGGTGCTGGCTGCGCAGGGCATTCGGCCCGGATTGGCGGCGGTGCTGGTGGGGCATGTGCCCGCGTCTGAGATTTATGTTCGCAGCAAGGTACGCACCACCCAGGAATTGGGACTGCGCAGTGATCTGCTGACGCCGCCCGAAACGGTGACGACAGAAGAGATGCTCGCGCTGGTGGCTGAGTTGAACGGCCGCGATGACGTAGACGGCATTCTGATACAGCTCCCACTACCTCCGCAGGTGAATGCGAAGCGGCTTCTGGAAGCAGTGGCTCCGGAGAAAGACGTCGACGGCTTTCATCCAGTCAACGTTGGGCGGCTGCAAACCGGGCAGCCCGCGTTGGCACCATGCACGCCAGCTGGACTCATCCAGATTTTGAAGCGCAGCGGCATTCCGATCAGCGGGCAGAATGCTGTGGTGGTCGGGCGCAGCGACATTGTCGGTAAGCCGGCGGCGATCCTGCTGCTGGCGGAGAACGCGACGGTCACCATCTGCCATTCGAAGACACGCGACTTGCCGGCTGTCTGCCACGCCGCAGACATACTGGTGGCTGCCATCGGGCGTCCGGGATATGTGACTGCGGATATGGTGAAGCCGGGAGCGACCGTGTTGGATGTCGGCATCAACCGCATCACGACGTTGGAAGAGTTTGACCGCTTCTTCCAGGGCAACACGCGGCGTGAGGAGTTGTTCCGTGCGAAGGGATCGACGCTGATCGGCGATGTGCACCCGGCAGCGTATGAGGTCTCGGGCGCCTACACACCGGTGCCCGGTGGAGTGGGCCCGCTGACCATCGCGATGCTGATGGCAAACACGGTGCGCGCGGCCAAGCTACGCCGCGGCCTGCTGTAGGGCACACGGATGTTGCGCGTTGGCCTGACCGGCGGACTGGGCAGCGGCAAGACCACCGTCGCCGCGATCTTCCGCAGCCTGGGCGCACCGGTGATGGAAGCTGACGAAGTGGCACGCGCCATGATGCAGCCGGGCCAGCCGGTGTACCAGCAGATCGTGCAGAGCTTCGGACCGGCTGTAGTGAGGGCGGACGGGACGCTGGACCGGCGCAGGCTGGCGCAAATCGCCTTTCGCGAAGGGCGCCTCGCAGAGCTGAACGCCATCGTGCATCCCCCGGTGATCGCAGAACAGCGGCGCTGGATGGAGACGCTCGAACGCGAGCAGCCGGACGCGGTAGCGATCTATGAGACGGCGCTGCTGTTTGAAGCCAGCAAAGCTGCGGGAACGCTTGATTGGCAGCAGCGTTTTGACCGCAGGATTCTGGTGACCGCGCCGGAGGCGTTGCGCATCGCACGGTATGTGGCGCGGATCGGGGGCCTACATGCCGACGCTGCCGCACGTGCTGCGCTGGAGGAGGAGGCGCGACAGCGCATGGCCGCCCAGATGCCGGAGGAAGAAAAGGTGCGGCTGAGCGATACCATCATCCGCAATGATGCGTCTTTGGAAGATGTGGCACGGCGAACCGAGGCCGTGTATCAAGAGCTGCGCGCGCTGGCTGCGGTCTCGCGATGAATAGAGTGCAGAAGAAGTAAGGAGAGAACGACCCGCTTATGAAGCTTCGCCGTCTTGCAGTGCTTGTTGTTTTGATTGTCGCCGGATTCTGGTATGTCACGACCTATGGTCTTCCGGGCGTGCAGGAACTGCCGCGGCTCGCGCATCGCGAGCTGCCGCTGCTGACCCATGAGGTGCATCTGAATCACTCGGTCGATCTGACTGAGGCCGAGGCGCAGAGCAGCTACGACAATGTAGAGCAGAACAATATCTCGGTGTACAAACGAGTGCTACCGGCGGTGGTGAACATCACTTCGACGGCGGTGGCCTATGACTGGTTTTGGGGCGCGGTGCCGCAGCAGGGGCAGGGCTCCGGCTTTATCGTGGACGCGCATGGCCACATCCTGACGAACTATCACGTGATCGAAGGCGGCCGGCAGATTGAAGTCACGCTGGCGAATAAGAAGAAGTACAAGGCACAGGTGGTGCTGACCGATAAGCCGCACGATCTGGCGCTGCTGCAGATCGATGCGCCGGGACTGACTCCTGCCGTTCTTTCCAATTCGCAAAACCTGCAAGTGGGACAGAAGGTCTACGCGATCGGCAATCCCTTTGGGCTGAATGGCACTATGACGACGGGCATCATCAGCGCGCTGCGCTCGGTGCGCGGGCCGGAGGGCAACCTGATTGAGAACGCAATTCAAACGGATGCGGCGATCAATCCGGGAAACTCCGGCGGCCCGCTGCTGAATTCGCATGGCGAAGTGATCGGCATCAACTCGCTGATCGCGACCAACCCGAATGAACAGATCGAGCAGAGCGCCGGCATCGGATTTGCCATTCCCATCAACACGGCAAAGGCGGTGCTGGAAGACTTCGCGCATTATGGGCGCATCCGCCGGCCATCGCTGGGCATCACTTCCCTGCCCATCGGGCCGGACCTGGCGCAGCAGATGGGACTGGCCGCAGATTATGGCGTGCTGATCCAGCAGGTTCTTCCCGGCGGCGCCGCAGAGCGCGCAGGACTCCGCGGAGGAGACAAGCAGGCCTATCTGGGCAATACCCCGATCTATCTAGGCGGCGACCTCATCATCGACATTGATGGCAGGCAGGTGACCAGCCAGCAGGACATCTCGCAGATCATGGACGAACACAAGACCGGCGATATGGTGACTGTGACATTCCTGCGCGGGCAACGCAAGATGAGCGCACATGTGACGCTGGCGGAAGCCGGCACGCGTACTGCTTAGGCTGGGCCGCAAAACTGGGTTGGCTGGAAAAGAGGAGCGCCATGAGCAAGTGGACACCGCGGGAGATGCCGCCGCAACAGGGACGGCTTGCGATCGTAACGGGCGCCAACAGCGGGATCGGTTACCAGACGGCACGGTATCTATCGCGTGCAGGAGCAATGGTGATCCTGGCCTGCAGGAGCCGCGAAAAGGGTGAGGCCGCGCGCGCGAAGATTGTCTCGAGCCATCCCGGGGCGAAGGTCGAGGTCCGCGTTCTCGATGTCGCGGATCTCGATTCTGTGCGCGGCTTCGCGTCTGAGTTCCTCCGCGAGAACAAGCCGCTCGACCTGCTGATCAACAACGCCGGCGTGATGGCGATCCCGGAGCGCCGCACCACTCCGCAGGGCTTTGAGATGCAGTTTGGCACCAACCATCTCGGCCATTTCGCGCTGACGGGCCTGCTGTTACCGGCACTGCTGCGCCAGCCCAGCAGCCGCGTGGTGACGGTGGCGTCGATTGCGCATAAAGGCGGCAAACTGCGTTTTGACGATCTGAATGCGGAGCGAGGCTACGATCCGCGTGGCGCGTATCAGCAATCGAAGCTAGCGAACCTGGTCTTCGGTTTGGAATTCGACCGCCGGCTGCGTGCGCGCTCGGCACAGACGGAAAGCGTGATTGCGCACCCCGGCGTCGCGGTGACGAATATCGTCAGCAATGGCATGGGCACCGGACTGAAGGGCCGGATTGTGAATGCGCTGTTACCGTTTGTGGCGCAGTCGGATGACCGGGGCTCGTGGCCGCTGCTCTACGCTGCGACTTCGCCGCAGGCACATGGCGGCGGATACTACGGGCCGGACGGCATTGCCGAAGTGAAAGGCACGCCGGTTGAAGTGAAGCCCAAGCCGCATGCACTGGATCCGACGGCTGGTCAGCGGCTGTGGGAGATTTCTGAAGCCCTGACAGACGTGCGCTACGAAGCGCTGAATGCGTAACTAACGCTTGCGCACGTAGCGCCGGCCTTCGACGGCATACTCTCCGGACAGCACGCGGGCGATCGCTTCCGTGTATGCGACGTGTTCTTCTGCAAGTATGCGCGCGCTGAGCGCATGCGCGTCATCGTCTTCGTGGACCGGCACGATGTGCTGCAGAATGATCACGCCATGGTCGAGCTGCTCGTCGACGAAGTGCACAGTGCAGCCTGCGACTTTGACTCCGTAATCAAATGCCTGATGCTGCGCATCGAGCCCGGGGAATGCAGGCAACAGCGATGGATGGATGTTCAGGATGCGCTGCGGGAAGGTCTGGATGAATCCCGTGGAAAGCAGCCGCATGTAGCCGGCGAGGCAAACAAGTTCGATCTGATGCTGCTGAAGCACGGAGATGATAGCGGCATCGTGCTCGACGCGCTTACGACCGTTGGCCTCGATCGCGATTGCGGTGAGGCCGCGTTCCTGCGCAGTGGTGAGGCCAGGTGCGTCGGCTTTGTTCGAAATGACCACAGCAATTTCGGCATTCGGGATGCGGCCTGCGCTAATGCTGTCCGCGATAGCGAGAAAATTCGACCCGCGACCGGAGAGCAGGATGCCGAGACGATGCAGCGTGCTCATGCCGTATAGCGAACGCTGCGGTCGCCCTTTATGGCCTGGCCGATCACGTGGAAGGGCTGGCCGAGACGGCCGAGCAGCGCCTGTGCTCGCTTCCACTTCGCCTGCGGGATGACTGCGATGAGTCCGATACCCATGTTGAATGTGCGCAGCATCTCCTGCTGCGGCACGTTGCCGAGCTGCTGCAGATAGGCGAAGAGCGGCGGAAGGGGCCAGCTTTGGGTGTCGATTTCGGCAGAGATATTCTTAGGCAGGATGCGCGGCAGGTTCTCCGTAATGCCACCGCCGGTGATGTGCGCCATGCCCGCGACAACTCCCGCGCGGGTGAGCTGGCGAATGACCGGCAGATAGCTGCGGTGGATCTTCATCAGCGCCGCGCCGGCTTTTTCTTTGATGGCAGGCACACGATCACCGGGCTTGTGGCCAGCGGTCTCGAAGATGAGCTTGCGAGCGAGCGAATAACCGTTGGTGTGCAGGCCGGTGGACGGCAGGCCGATGATCACGTCACCGGGATGGATACTTTTCCCGGTGATGAGCTTGTCGCGATCGACGATGCCGACGATGAAGCCGGCGAGGTCGTATTCGCCGTCCGAGTAGAAGCCGGGCATTTGCGCTGTCTCTCCGCCAATCAGCGCGCAGCCGTTCTCCTTGCACGCTTTGGCGAGACCGCTGACGACCTTCTCGATTACTTTGTTTTCCAGACGGCCGGTGGCGAGATAGTCGAGGAAGAAGAGCGGCTCAGCGCCCTGCACCGCGATGTCGTTGACGCAATGATTCACCAGATCCTGCCCCACCGTGTCGTGGATGCCGAGCTGGAAAGCGATCTTGAGCTTGGTGCCGACGCCATCCGCGCTGGAGACGAGGACGGGGGTTTTGTAGCGCTTCAGATCAGGCGCGAAGAGCGCGCCGAAGCCGCCGATGCCGCCGAGCACGCCGCGGGTGAAGGTCTGCTTCGCGAGCGTCTTGATGCGCTCCTTGGCCTGATCGCCGCGGGTAATGTCGACGCCGGCGTCGGCGTAGGTGACTTGGTCCTTCTTTGCTGCTGGCAACGGAGCTCTTTCTGTGCGCGGAATGGCGAAGAGTCAGTTTATCAGTGCAGATCGGGCTGTTGCGTCTGCTCGAAGCGGCGGAAGCGCTGCTCGAGCTGCCACTGTTGCTGCGCCTTCGCGCTGGCGGCCAGCAAGGCGCCACAGGCGAGCGCAGGTTGGCCGCCGCTGCCCAAGCTGGTTACACAAGGGGACAGGGGACGCCGATAGTCATGGTTGCTCCACAGGCTCTCGCCCGGCAAAAAGCTGTACTCGATGGAGTTGCGCGCCATTTCTTTGAGTTCGAGGTAAGTGAGGCCGAAGGTCTCGGCCGCTTTGACATATTCGTGCGTGATGTCGATGCGCGAGACGCCTTCATCATCGGTCGAGAGCGCGACGGGCACACCGTATTTTCGATAGAGCGGCAGCGGATGATCCTTGCCCTGGATGCCAAGGATGACGTCGTTGCTGGTGAGGTTGATCTCCACCATGACGTGGCGATCGGCCATGCTCTTCAGCAGCTCATAGGGCTGATCTTCATACATCATGTCCACGCCATGGCCGATGCGCTGCGCGCCGGCAACATCCACTGCCTCTTGGATGTGGAAGCGCAGTCCCTCCGGCGGCACCAGACCGGGCGCGAGCTCGCCCGCATGCAAGGTAACGGGCACGCGCGGATAGAACGGGCGCAATGCCGCGATCATCTGCATGTGGAGCGTGTAATCGGCCATGGAGTACTGGGCGTCCTCCGGCTGGACGAGATTGAGACCGACATAATGTGGATGCGCGGAGGCAAGGTCGGCCGCTGCGACTTCAAAGCCGAGGAGAATCTGCGCGAAGACTGCCGGGGCCGGCATGTTGCGCAACACCTGATACAGGTATCGCACGTCGACCGTGCAGGCCGGCGCGGGCTGTGCGGTTTCACATCGCTCCTGCTCGCGGCGTGCCTGCTCGAAGCGATCCATCTGCTGCCGGACAGCAACGGCCTGCTGGGCAAGGCCGCTATCGAGGAGTTGCTGACGCCAGGCAGCGTAGCCAGTGCCGGGTGGAACGGGCTTGGATCGCGCGATGACGGCGAAGGCCGCGCTCGGAGTATCCATCAGCTCCAGATACTGTTCGTTCTGCGCCGCGGCGCGCTGGGCTAATTCGTCCACCCACTCTGGCTTGTGGCTCTCCGCCAGTCCGATGAAGTGATCGAAGCTCGAAAAAAAGTGATCGTGGCCGCTGTCCCCCGTCGCAGGCACAAAGGTGCGCATGGAGAAGGCATCGATCAGCTTGTCATAGAGCAGTTGATTCTGCTGCAACGTGGAGGCGGCGACTGTGCCGGCAGTACATGGCTCGGTGGCAAGGGCAGCGCCGCGGTGGGCGAATTCGAGCGCCTGCGGATCGATACAGACGTGGTCAGCGGCGGCATCGCGCAGCCAGGTCTCCGCGTAGACGGCACCGGCGAGATGGCTGTGCAAGTCTCCGCCCTTCGGCATTGCCGCGAGAAAGGCATGCAGAGCAAGCGGGCCGGCGGCGCGCGCCTGTTCCATCGTGGCTGCGGCCTGCTGCTCCGGCGTGCGAACCTGCGTGCGAACCTGCGCACCGATTTGCGTGCGATCCTGCGCACGTGCAGGAAGAAACTGCAGCAGAACGGCAAGCAGCAGAGTAAGCTGCGTGAGGCAGGACAGAGGACCTTGCATGCGCGACATGGCTCGAGATGGAAATAGGTTGTTGCGTCGAATGGCTTCCAGTGTAGGACAAACTCTGCTCTTCCTGATCGCAATGTGCGGAGCCGCGCGCGCGCAGAGCTGGCTGGTGCCGGTTGAAAACTTTGCGCCGGCGGAGAGTGCATTGCACCTGCAACGACATGCCGAGCCGGAAAAGCCTTTTACGGTTGCGGGCGAGTGCGGAGCCTTCATGGGGCAGCAGGATGGACAATTTGAGGCCTGGCTATTTCCAGTGAAGGTTCTGAGCCACATGCATGTTGAGGCGCAGGTGGAAGGCTACGACGTGCCGATCGACGTGAATGCGCACGCCGCAGAAATCGACGTGCAGCCCGACCACACGACGATTACCTATGCGCACATTGCGTTCACGCTACGGGAGACGTTCTTCGCAATGCAATGCGCGCCGCAGGATCCCAATAAGGCCAGCACCGGTGCGATGGTGTTGTTCACAGTCGACAGCATCCGGCCGACGACGCTTACCTTCAGCTTCACTCCGGAGGTGAAGCCGATGTGGCCAGCCTCGCAACTGGGACAAACGAATGCGGAGTGGGTTCCGCTCAACCCGCACGCTCCGAATGCGCTGACAGAGCTGGGCTGGTACATGCTGCACACGGACTGGCCTGAACTCTCCGCCGCAGTGGCCATGCCGGGCACACTGCCGGGCATCCTGCCGCCGTACCAGGAGCGACCGAAGTTCTATCCGACGCAACTCATCCTGCACTATGACCCCAGGACCGACCGGGGCAAAGCGTATCCGCTGCTGATGGCGATGGGACGCACGCGGGAAGCGGCCAGCCATGCGAGCCTCGAGGCTGCGCTGCGTGAGCAGAATGCGCAGGCGCTGACGTTGTATCAACAGACTTCCGACTACTACACGCGCTTTTTCGACACGCGCATGACAGTGGACACGCCGGATACAGCCTTCAACGAGGACTTCCGATGGGCGGCGATCTCGATCGACCAGTTGCGTGTGCGGCACGGCAACGAAACCGGCCTGGTAGCGGGTTTTTACTCTTCGGGCGACTCGGCGCGGCCGGGCTTTGGATGGTTCTTCGGGCGTGATTCGCTCTACACCATCTATGCGATCGACGGCTACGGCGACTTCGCGCTGACGCGAACGGAACTTGAGTTCCTGATGGCGCGGCAGCGCTCTGATGGCAAGATGCCGCACGAATACTCGCAGACAGCGGACTCGGTGGATTGGGCCTCGACGCCGTATGAGTACGCAGCCGCCGACTCCACGCCGCTCTTTCTGATGGCTATGGAGGATTACGTAGACGCCAGCGGCGACACGGCATTTCTGGAAAAGAGCTGGCCAGTCTTGGAGAAGGCGTGGGAGTTTGAGCGCACGCACGACACGGATGGAGACGGCATCTACGACAACTCGCAGGGCACCGGCTGGGTGGAGAGCTGGATTCCCAAGATGCCGCATCAGGAGATCTATCTGGCGCTGCTGGATGAGCAGGCTAGCGGCGCGATGGCACGCATGAGCCGAAGCGTGCAGAAGACGGATATCGCGAGCCAGGCAGAAGAGCGCGCGACGCGTATCGCGGCAAAAATTCCGCAGGAGTACACGCAGCAGAAGGGGATGTATGCCTTCAGCTACAACGGGACCGAAGGCGTGGACAACACCGCAACGATCTATCCGGCGGTCACGTGGTGGAACGGGCGAGCCAGCCTGCCGCAGACAGACGAGATGTTCGCTCGCTGGGCATCGGACGAGTTCTCAACCGATTGGGGCACGCGCGATGTCGGCAACCACGAGGCGATCTACGATCCGATCAGCTATCACCAGGGGTCGGTCTGGCCACTATTCACCGGCTGGACCGCAGTCGCCGAGTACAGGACAGGCCACACGCTGAGCGGCTATGCACACCTGATGCAGACAGCAAACCTGACCACCGCTCAGGATCTGGGCGCTGTCACCGAGTTGCTCAGTGGCGACTTCTTTACGCCGTTCGGCCGCAGCACGACACATCAGTTGTGGTCATCGGCGATGGTGATGATACCCGCGCTACGCGGGATGTTTGGGCTCTCGCTCGATGCAGCAGCGCACGCCATCACGATCGATCCGCGGCTGCCCGCACAGTGGGGTCATGCTGCGCTGCATAATCTGCACCTGGGCGATCAACTGATCGACCTGCGCTTCGAGCGCTCCGCGGCTGGTTGGCAGGTCCGCGCACAAGCGCAGGACGGCAAGCCGGTCACGCTGAAGAGCACGGCGGCTGGCGCGAAGACGCTCGCAGGCGGTGCGCTGGAGATTCCCACGCCGGGAGTGGAAGTGGGGATGGATTACGGAGCGGATGCTGCACTGCCGCTCCCGGGCGCACGGACGGCGATGCTGAAGGTGCTGCGCCAAGAGCCCGGTGCGCGCTCACTCACTCTGCTGCTGGAGGCCCAAGGCAACAGCACGCAGACACTTTTTCTGCGACAGCGAGAGCGGCGTGACCGGCTGCATGTGGAAGGCGGAACCGTTGCTGCCGATGGCAAACTCGGGGTTCATTTTCCTGGCGGCAACGGCTATGTACGCCAGCAGGTGACGCTGCGCTGGTGAGCCGGGAACCGGGCGAAGATGCCCGGTGTGGATGGTATACTGACGCAGTTGTCTCGCTCGCTGATTCGCCCCGAAACATATCTGGCTCCAGCCCTGGAGTCAGAGCGGAAGGTGAAGCGGCATCCCGATGGAAGAGTGAACAGCACTTCCAGCGCACGCGTTGTGCGAGAGCTGGCCAGATAGCTCAGTGGTAGAGCGCGGCCCTGAAAAGGCCGGCGTCGGCGGTTCGATCCCGTCTCTGGCCACCATTTAGAATCATTACCTGTTGACCTCTGGTGAGTTCTCTCCGGCGCGACCCCATGTTGGCCGACAGGATGAGGAGGCTCAGGATGGTTCCCGGAGTCGGTCCGATCACAGCGCTGACCTGGGCCTTGGAGATCGGCGATGTCTCGCGCTTCCACACGATCAAGCAGGCCATCAGCTACTGCGGCCTCTGCGGAGACGAACGGAGTTCAGCCGACAGGATGATGCGCATGCCACTCTCGAAGCAGCGCGACAAGCATATCCAGCGCATGCTGGTGGAAAGCGATGAAGCTAGCTCCTAGACAGAGCCACGAGCTGGCTGTGGTCTACCAGAGGGAGAAGCAGAAAGGAATTAGCGCACCGATTCTCTCGGCAGATTCACCGAACTATTCAGTGTGTCATACAGAGGTTGGGCCGGAGTAAGTTTTGGGTTCTCGTCTACAGCTGAAATAGCAAGAATATGAATCTTCTCATTGTTAGGTAACCTGAGTGTTCTCGCACTACCGGATAACTCTATTGGATAGGCAAACAGATAGGAGTACTGATACGGCTGGTTGAGCCCATCAGCGGTGTGCTGGTGTGAGGCGTACCATGCAAGGCTTGCCGGTTTTACGTACCCGGCCTGAAGGCCAATGTAGTCTTCGGGGTAGCGAGGAGAGACGGGGCGCTGTTCGCGCTGCTGCAGATCGGCCGGTGACCAGACCGCATGGTTCGCTGAGATCGTCCAGTCACGTTCCTGCTCGTTCTTCCAAAGGCGCGTATCCCATTGACCGATGAATCCCGTCCAACCCTGAATCTTCAAATCAACCTTTGCGTTTCCGACCTGGAATGTCGCGTTCTGATCTCCTCCTGCCGACGCGGCGAGGATGTAGATGCGGTTATACCGTCCTTCGGGCAATGTGATCGTCTGGCCTTTTGCGATCACGGCATTCGGAGTGCCTGTTTTAGCGGGCGCGAGCTCAAACTCCACGTCGTGGTATTGGATCTTTGATGGCAGCATCTCCGCTGGCAGAGCTTTGCCTGTGCCATCGAAACCGCCTGAAGTTTTGGTGTCGTCATTGCTCGCGACGGCGAGATCGTAGTGAAGCGGCACCGGTTGCGATTTCACAGCACTGAGCTTCGTGGCTGCCGCACCAAGGCGGAGCGCAAAGGTCCGCGGCTGATATGGGGTAAACGACGTCGTGAGCGCACCGCCGCTTACGTCGGCGGTCCCAACGGGTTGCTCCTGAGCGTTTACTTCGCGTGCGGCAGCGATAGGGCCGGCAAAAGAGACACGCACATCCGGCACTGGTTTGCCGTCGAGTTCCACCATCCTGAGGATCACTTCATCGCTTCCCTCCGCTTTCTTCAAAGCGAGCACTCGGATGCGCGAGTTGTTCAGATGAACGAGAGAGAAGCTCTTGCCCAACGAGCCGTTGTGCTTTGCCGTCTGGAAGGCGATCAGCGGATCGCTCAGCCGGTAGGCCTGCCAATCTGTCTGGGCGGCCCGCCAATCCCCGGGATGCCCGGTCAGTCCAAACACAAACTCGTGGTGGCCCCAATCCTGATTCGCTTGATCGCTATATCCCGATGGACGTCCGTTGGCAGATGGCTGAATTCCCGGCGACCGAATAAGGGTTAAGCGCAGGCTATTGTCGTTCGGCTTGTCGGACCCGTTCTTGCAATCCGTCAGGATCGTTGTTCCGAAGCTGCCGCTCTTGTCGGAGAGATCGATCCAGCGGTGAGATGCAACCTCGAACTGGCGCTCGTTCGCATTAGACCGCTGTACGGTTCCGATATCCCAGTTGTAAGTCGCGTTTCCGTTAGAGGTGCTGAGCGGAAACGATGCTTTGAGATTGGCCGAAAGGGTCTTCCAGTCGATTGCGTTGCTAAACTCTACGCGATTGCCGCCTTCCCCTGCTGAAAGGCTTACCGTCTGAACAAACTTGGAACCTTCGGTCTCCCGCGTGACTTCGAGAGAGACGCGAACAGGGCCCCTCTCTCTGATCCGAATGCGAACAGGACCGCCGATGTAAGCACGCGGAGCGGCCTGCTCCTGATCGAAGTCCATATTCCACGCCGGATAAACCTTAGGTTTGTCATTCGAGATGGCTAGCCGGATTGGAGCTGCGAGCAACTCCTTGTGCAGAAACTTGTCGTAGATGCTGGCGACATCACCGCTCGTGTTCAGCTTTACGACGTATCGAGCATTCTCAAGCGAGGAATCCGTTACTTTGAGCTCTGACTTTGAGCTCGATCTGCGTCCAGGTAGAACGCTGAAGACTGCATAGCCGACCGAAGGTGCTTTCGCTACAAAAAGTACCTTGCCGTTTTCAACTTGAGACGGCACTTCTTTTCCTTCGGCATCCGTTACCCGGACGACCGTCGGCGCCTCACCTGGAAAGTCGACGTTAGCTTCGACTACATCTTCGCGAGCGATGTTGAGTGGATTGAAGACAATGATCGGAACGCCGCTAACCTCAGTATCGAGTCCTGAAGCTATCGCCTCGCTGGCATTCGTTAAAATACCCGCAAACTGATTCGCTACGATGATGTCGTCATTCCAGGCAAATTGATACGACCGCGGAGTCGCGGTTCCCGCGCCGGTGTCGTGAAAATGCCCTGCCAGCGCCAGCATCCACGCATCATTAAGCCGTTGCTGAGGATACGTTCGTCCTCCCATCCATGTGGCTGCGACAGACGCTTTCTCCGCTGCATCGGCGAGAAGTTCGTTTTTTAGCACCCAGCGCTTGTGATACGCCTGCGAAGTCAACGAGCCGGCGGAATGGTTGATAAGCTCGAGGTCTCCCTTGTACTGCGGCAGACGCGAGGACATCGCCGGGGTTATGTCGTTGAAGATCTGGTCGGCAGCGGATTCTACAACGTGCACTGGCCCCTCACCGACTCTTACCTCGACACCACTGGCCTGAGATGCCGGGATCTCGCCCATTGCGAAAGGAGATCGTGGCGGCGACGGCAGCACGGTCTCGCTCTTCGTCACAATGGCTTCGAGTAGCTTCACTGTGGACTCTTGTGTAGCGCCCCCAATATCGCCTGTACCCACATAGTGATAGTCAGCAAATATGCCGGTGACTTTTCCGTCCAGGTCGAGACGCTTGACCCAGTTCTGTTCCGGCTGCCTCCGTCTCGCAACCGCGGCGGCCTGCTGGGGTGTAAGGCGCGCCCGCTCTTCGCTGGTCAGTTGCGGCCCCGATGCCGATGTCTCCGTAGGCTCTTTGCTGATATCTGTGTATACGTTGCTCCCGTAACCGCCGGGATTGAGCGCGGCGATCACTCCTTTTCCATCAGGGCCGAGCCACATCCCCACATTGAAAGGGATGCCTTCCGGCGTGTCTTCGGGAGAGTCCGGCCCGCCAATCTTCGGCGCCGGCTGCCATTGCGCATTGAGCTTCTGGGTCGAAAAGCCCTTCACGCCTGCGTGCGCGAGAATACTGGGCAGTGATGCGGGAAAGCCGAAACAGTCGGGCAGCATATACTCAGCGCTCGCCTTGCTGAAGTCCTTTCGAAAATACTCATTGCCGTAAAGAATCTGACGAAAGATCCCCTCTGCACTTGGAAGATTAACGTCGCCCTCCTCGACTGAAGAACCTGCGGGATACCAGCGTCCGGCTGCGACATACTGCTGCAGCCTCGCATAATCCGCGGGGAAATATTCCTTCATCAGCCTGTATCGATTCGCTCCGGTCCAATTGAAGACATAGTGCGGATATCGATCGATATAGTC
>JBJMGC010000046.1:0-12803 GCA_045808105.1 Acidobacteriaceae bacterium
CATCAACTGCGCCACCGTCGCGCCCTCCGGCAGCATCACGGCTTCGCCGCTCGACGAAAGAAGATCCTTGAGTATCCCGAAGAACAGCACCCGCACCTGCATACTGTGCAGCTTAGACGGTTAGGCGTGCGGAAAGTAGTCGTGCGTGCACATGGGCACATGACCGGTGTACCTTCAGACTCGAAGAGACGTCCCCCAGGGAGAGATCGACGGAATGCCCCAGCCGATGCTGATCGCAAAAGAGACTGACACCAAAGCTGACCTCGTCCTGCTGCCCGCGCTCACCAACCGGCATGGTCTGGTCGCCGGCGCCACCGGAACCGGCAAAACCGTCACCCTCCAGGTCATCGCCGAAGCGCTCAGCCGCATCGGTGTGCCGGTCTTCGCGGCGGACGTGAAGGGCGACCTCTCCGGCATCAGCCAGCCCGGCCAGAACAATCCCAAGTTCGCAGCGCGGTTGCAATCGCTCGGCCTGGCCACTCCCGCCTTCGCCGGCTGCCCCGTCACCTTCTGGGACGTTTTCGGCGAGCAGGGTCATCCCGTCCGCGCCACCATCTCGGAGATGGGACCGCTGCTGCTCGGCCGGATCCTCAATCTCAACGACACCCAGGCCGGCGTCCTCACCCTCGTCTTCAAAATCGCCGATGACGAAGGCCTGCTCCTGCTCGACCTCAAAGATCTCCGCGCCATGCTGCAGAACGTCGGGGACAACGCCGCGCAGTACAGGACGGAGTACGGCAACATCTCGCCAGCCAGCATCGGCGCCATCCAGCGCAACCTCATCGCGCTGGAACAGCAGGGCGGCGATAAATTTTTCGGCGAGCCAGCGCTCAACATCGATGACCTGCTGCAGACCGATCAGAACGGCCACGGCGTGGTCAACATCCTCGCCGCGGATAAGCTGATGCAGTCGCCCCAGCTCTATGCAACATTTCTGCTGTGGCTTCTTTCAGAGCTCTTCGAGCGCCTGCCCGAGGTCGGCGACCCCGAAAAACCAAAGCTCGTCTTCTTCTTCGACGAGGCGCACCTGCTCTTCAATGACCTGCCCTCTGCCCTCGGCGCGCGCATCGAGCAGGTCGTCCGCCTCATCCGCTCCAAGGGCATCGGCGTCTACTTCGTGACGCAGAACCCGAACGATGTCTCACAGGTCGTCCTCAGCCAGCTCGGCAACCGCGTGCAGCACGCCCTCCGCGCTTTCACGCCCAATGACCAGAAGGCCGTCAAAGCAGCCGCCGACACCTTCCGCACCAACCCCAAGCTCGACACCGCCACCGTCATCACGCAGCTCGCCGTGGGCGAAGGTCTCATTTCATTCCTCGATGCAAGCGGCACCCCCGGCATCGTCCAGCGCGCGATGGTCTGTCCGCCCGCAAGCCAGATCGGCCCCATCACCCCGCAGCAGCGCCAGCAGATCATCGCCAGCTCGCCCGTCGCCGGTGTCTACGAAAAAGTCGTCGATCGTGAATCCGCCTACGAGCGCCTCACTGGCAAAGCCCAGCAGACGCCGACCGAAGGCCAGATGCAGCAGCGCGAAACGGTACAGACACAGGCGCAGACAACGATCCAGCAACAAGGAAGCGGTGGCGGCGTAGGCGGCATGTTGAATGAAGCCATGGGAGCACTCTTCGGCAGCGGTAGCTCCCGCCACATGTCCCCCGGACAAGCGATGGTCAACAGCGCAGCACGCGCCATCGGCTCACAGGTGGGACGCCAACTGATTCGCGGCGCACTGGGCTCACTGCTGGGCGGCTCGAGCCGGCGGTAGAGGTGATCCATGTAGCTGACACGAAGGTCACATTCAGCGGAGCGGGCTCTAAGCCGTATCTTTATACCTCAACATGAAGAAACAACAAAGAATTGCGGAACTCCTTTGGGCTTCCATTACGTGGGCTTCCGTTACGCTGCTGGGTGCCAACCTCGCTATAGCCCAAGCACCCACAACCAGCGCGACCGTAGTTTTCTACACCCATGGCAGCCGGCTTACGTCGGGCATTCCGGGAACGAAGAGCGGGATTTTTTACGGGAAGCTCTATGACGGCAAAAAGGTACTGCTCAATTTTCGACAAGGTTTCTTCCCCGAAAAGAACCTGATCGTCGCGCTTGCCTTTGAACCCGGTCCGCACACCTTCTCGGCTGGCTACGCCGCCATGCCGCACGGTAAGTTGTCGTTGGTCCTCGAACCGAATAAGACTTATTTCGTCAGGGCCGAATCGGAATCAAAAGGGGTCGTTGTGGTCGAAATCGAAAAAGGGCGGCTGGATCAGGTGCCCTGCGCTATCGCGCGTAAGGAGACACAAAAGGCAACGTTTCTCAGCAATAAGAAACTTGCCTCCGATCGGAGAGGCAGCATCCTTGCATTGCCGCTCCCGGTCACATGCCCTTAGCGCCGAGCCGGGTGCCACATTCTAGCGAAGCTAGGGTGGGGTTGTTCCCAGGAATAAAAGTCGCGCCGAAGGCGCCTCTCTCTAATCCCTGATCAACCTACCGCGGCACCAGCACAGCATGCTCAGGAATCTCCTCATCCGTCCCCGACCGTTCTTTCAGCCCGCCATACCGCCGCTCGCGCCGCTGATACTCCGCAATCGCCTCCAGCAGATGCACCCCGCGAAAATCCGGCCAGAAGCGCTCGGTCACGAAAATCTCCGAATACGCAATCTGCCACAGAAGGAAGTTCGAGATCCGCATCTCGCCCGAGGTCCGAATCACCAGATCCGGATCGGGCATGTGCGCTGTATAGAGATGCCGATGCAGATCCGCTTCCGTGATCCCCTCCGCATTGCGTCCTTGCGCCGCTCGTTCCCGCGAGAGCGCTGCAAATGCGTCGATGATCTCCGACCGCCCCCCGTAGTTCAGCGCCAGCGTCAGCACCGTCCCCGTGTTGCGCGCCGTGGCCGCAGCCGCCTGCTGCATCTGCTCCTGCACCTCTGCAGGCAGATCATGCGTGCGGCCGATATAGGCAATGCGCACATTGTTATCGTTCATCCGCTGCACATTGTTGATCAGGTAAGAGCGCAGCAGCCGCATCAGGAAATTCACTTCCGTCTTGGGCCGCTTCAGATTGTTCTCCAGCGAAAAGGCATAGAGCGTTAGCCACGGCAGACCGATGCGCGAGGCTGTCTCGACCACATACTGCACCGATTCAGCGCCCTGCTGGTGACCCAGAAAGCGCTTCAGGCTGCGGCGTCCGGCCCAGCGGCCGTTACCGTCCATAATGATCGCGATGTGTGCTGGCATTCGCTCAGGATTGAGCGACCGGTAGATAGCCTGCTCTTCCGGCGAGAGCTCATGGGCCCGGCTGGCTGACTTCATTGGAGAACGCCCTTCCCTCTCAGCCTCGACCGTAGCACACGGCGGAGCGCCTCGCAATGCGCCCGGCCGCCTGGAGAAAACGGCCGTGCGCACGCGAAAGCAGCCCGAAGGCTGACAGAAGGAACCGGCCGCTTTTTAGGCGACCGCGGTGCGACGGCGGCCCATCGCCATATCGCGCACCTGATTCAGGAACATCGAACGCTGCAGCGCATCCAGCTTGGAGATCAGCGGTGCAATCTCCGACAGGAACGGATCGGTCAGCACCGAAAACGACTCGTCATGCTGCCGGTTGCGCGCATCGTGCAGCAGGTTGCACATGTCCACTTCGAGCGCCGTTGCCAGCCGCTCGAGCGAGGACAAGGTCGGCATCGCCTTCCCGTTCTCGATCTTCGAGATGTAGGTGCGGGGCACCTGCATCCGGCCGGCAAGCTGCCGCTGCGAAAGGTTGCGGCCGCGCCGGGCATCGCGCACCGCGCGCGCTACCTGCAGACCGCCTTCTTCTGCCTCAGGTTCATGAGAGGCAGAGGTCGCGGCCGGCATAACCGGTTCAGGTTCTTCCATCTCCAGGGATTTGCGGCACCGCCTGCATAAAGCATTCATCGTGCGGAATTGCACGAGACTGCAGTGGGTGCAACGTAGTACCTCGCGCGCCTCGACGCTTGCTAAGGTAGTTGCCATAAGTTGTACGGAGGCCAGAGCGGGCATCCCGCGCCACAAGGCGAACCCTGCGAACGCATAGCTACAGTGCAGCAGTGTCGATTTTGATGTCAAGTGAAATTCCAGTGGAAAGCGCCTGATTCTTCTAAATAGACACATCAAAACCCGAAGAAACCAGCAACACACCCAATTCACCCAAGAAGCGAGAGTGCAATTGACTAACCAGATACCCCCTCTGCCGAACCGCGATGCCGCCTGGACCCTCCTCACCGAATTCACCCAAAGCCCCAGCCTGCTCAAGCACGCGCTCGCCGTCGAATGCTGCGTGCGCGCCTACGGCGAGCAGGAGGCCCGCCGCCTCGGCCTGGTCGGCGACGACATCCAATCGCTGGTCAATCTCTACAGCGCCACTGGCCTGCTCCACGATTTCGATTACGAGCGCCATCCCTCACCCGAAGAGCATCCCTGGGTCGGCGTCCGCGTGCTTGAAGAGCGCGGCTGGCCTGCGGAGATCCGCCACGCCATCCTCGGCCACGCCGAATACACCGGCACCCCGCGCATCTCGCTCCTCGACAAAGTTCTCTTCGCCTGCGACGAGCTCGCCGGCTTTCTCACCGCATGCGCGCTCGTCAAACCCAGCAAATCCATTCACGATGTCGAAGTCGCCGGCGTACGAAAGAAGCTCAAGGATAAGGCCTTCGCTCGCGGCGTCAATCGTGACGACGTCATCAACGGAGCGAAAGAGCTTGCCGTCGATCTCGACCAGCACATCGCCTTCTGCTTGACAGCGATGCAGCGCGACGCCGAAACATTAGGATTAGCCCGGGCCCCTGATTCCGCTCAGCAGCAGGCACCCTGATGTTTCAAAGCTTTCTCCGCACCTGCCTCATCGCGGCGATTCCCGTCGCCGCCCTGCTTTGCCTGCCCGCAAATGCTCAGCAAGCGGCAGTCCGATCGCAGGTGATCGGCCGCATCGACAGCCGGCGTGCCTCTGAAGGCGGATCCTTTTTCGTAAAGACCACCTCCGCATGGAAAGAGTCTCGGTGCGTTATCCCGAGCGGCGCTCTCCTGGAGGGGCACATCGCCAACCTGCAGCGCAAAGGCGCCGGTGTAAAGCGCGAAGAGATGGACCTGCGCTTTCTGCCGCTCCCCTGCTCCGGCGACGAAGCTCAGCAGATCATTCCTGTCCTGATCGCGATGCAGGGAGCACAAGACGATCCTCGTGAAGGCTTCATCATGCAGGAGCAGATGGCCAGCGCATTGTCTGCCCAACTCCGCCGCGCGCCCGGATCCACGGGCGCCTCTGGCACCAGTTCGAACTCTCCCGCTAGCCCCGGAAATATGAGCGGCTCCGCCGGCAGCGTCGGGAATTTCTCTCCGTCCTCTGCCAACCAACGGCCGCTCCACCCACAGGAGGTGCGCGGCGTTCCCGGTGTAAAGCTGTCGCTTCCCATCCTGATTACGGACCCCACCGCGCTCTCATCCTCCAACCAGATATTGATAGATCCGGAGACCCAGTTTCTGCTGGTCCTGCAGCTGGCCCCGCGCCCTAAACCCTCCGACACTCCCGCGGCGGAGAGGGCCACCATCACCCGACCCGCGACGGAACCAGCCGCGCCGCCAGTCAAGCCCCCCGTCGAAGAAGATGTCGAGATCGAGCAATGTGTCGAGACCGGCTGCGCCTTTGCCGATAGCCCTGATGCCTCCGTGGTCGACAATCAGCTCGAGCGGACCCTCTCTCTCCATGCTTTCGGATACAAGGTCCGCGGCAATCGCGTGCTGCGCTCGCTCGCCGAAGATGCCGCCGTCCGTTTCCTCGGACGAGATCAACTCCTGATCACCTTCAATGCGCACCCTTTGATCGTGCGTTCGCAGGATGAATCGTCCCGCCTCGCCAGCCCCCGCATCATCCGTGCCCTGCTGTTCTCAATCAAGACCGGCAAAATCGTCCGCGCAGAAGACTGGCGCGTTCCCGGCGAAGGACCCTATCTCTGGCCGCTCGACGGCGGGCGCGTGCTCGCTCACGTGGGCAGCATCTTGGCCGTCTACGGACCCGGGCTCAAGCTGGAACGCCAGTGGTCCCCGGGAGGCGAGGTGCGTTTTCTCCGCGTCTCGCCCTCGCGCCACCTCATCGTCGCTGCCATCGCGCATGAGCGTCATACGCCGGAACAACATCGCCGCATTGCAGAGTTTGTCGGACCGGAGCATCCGGTAGACGAGGACTTCGACCTTATCCTGCTGGACGGCCAACTGAACGTACAAGCCACCCGGCGTCTCCAGACCTGGCCCACATTGTCCGAAGTTCTGGATACAGGATTGATCGTGACCGAGCGCGGCTTACATGAAAAATGGATCGTCAGCGAATCAGACTGGGAGGCAAAACGGCATCCACTCGTACGCGTCGACTCTGGCTGTCCGCTGCGCGTCGAGACCCTTCCCACCAGCTTGATCCTTATCATCGGCTGCTCGCTCGATGAGGCGAGCGCCTGGTACAAAATCGTCCGCTCGAACGGCAAGACACTCCTCAACGGCAACATTCCGAGCAATGGGGTGCTGGCGCACGCAGATGCGCCCGCGGGAGCCGGAGTCTTTGCCATCGGCATTGCCGAGGCGTCCCACCCCGTCGACTTCGTTCAGGGAATCGTCGCTTCCGATTTTCAGAATGTCGCGGTCTCCGTCTATCGCATCGCGGATGGCCATCGCCTCTTCGCAACCCGCTCCGCAAACGGCGCCGTCAATCGGCAAAGCTTCGCGCTCAGCGAATCCGGAGACCGGCTCGCCCTCCTCAGCGGCGATCGAATCTCCCTCTATCGCATCGATAAGCCCGAACACCCCTCGCGATGAGAAAGATAGGTACAAAGCAATCGGGTGCCCCCTCCTGACCCTGCGCCTGCGAACCCGGAGGATGCGATACCACAGCCGCAGGCAGAGTGGCGGGCAATGTACGCGACACCGCTCCAAACGTGAGCGACCAAAGGGAAGCCGTGCGCCCAGCACCGCCGAAGGCGCATGTGCCCGGACGGCCAGTCCCTGCTATGCTGGCCAGTTTCCTATGCCCACTCCCGAGAACCCGCAGCCAGCTCCCGCATTCAACAACACGCTCGCATCCAAACTCGATGTAACGGCGAAGCGTCAGCAGTCCAACTCTGCCGGAATGCTCGCCCTGCTCGCAGCGCTGCGCCAGCAAGAGGCCACCATCCGCGAAGGCGGCGGCGCAAAGGCCATCGAAGCCCAGCACGCCAAGCAGCGCCTCACCGCGCGCGAGCGCATCGCACTCCTGCTCGACCCCGGAACTGAACTCTTCGAGTTAGCCGCGTACGCAGGGTTTGACATGTATGCCGAGTGGGGTGGCGCGCCCGCCGCCGGCCTCATCTGTGGCCTCGGCCGCGTCTCCGGCCGCCTCTCGATGATTGTTGCCAACGACGCCACCGTGAAGGCTGGCGCCTTCTTCCCCATGACCGCAAAGAAGGTTCTGCGCGCGCAGCACATCGCGATGGAGAATCATCTCCCCACCCTCTATCTCGTCGACTCTTCCGGCATCTTCCTCCCGCTGCAGGAAGACGTCTTCCCCGACCAGGACGACTTCGGCCGCATCTTCCGCAACAACGCCCGCATGTCTGCCATGGGCATCCCGCAGATCACCGCCATCATGGGCATGTGTGTCGCCGGCGGAGCCTATCTGCCCGTCATGACCGACCACGTCCTCATGACCGAAGGCAGCGGCCTCTTCCTCGCCGGCCCCGCCCTGGTCGAAGCAGCCATCGGCCAAAAGTATTCCGCTGAAGAACTGGGCGGCGCCACCATGCATGCCGAAATCTCCGGTACCGTCGACTTCAAGGAGCCCAACGACCATCTGTGCATTGCACGGTTACGTTCGCTCGTCTCAAAGCTCGGCCATCCCGCACGCGCGCCCTTCGACCGCGCTCCATACGACGCTAAAAAAGATGCGCCGAAATATTCCGCAGAAGATCTCTACGCATTACTCGATCCTGATCCCGCCCGCGCCTCCAGCAACGCCTACGACATGCACGAGCTCATCGCTCGTCTTGTCGATCGCTCCGAATTCGACGAGTACAAGCCCGACTACGGCCGCACCGTCCTTTGCGGCTACGGACGCATCGGAGGCTTCGCCGTCGGCATCGTCGCCAACCAGAAGCAGCATCAGCCGCAGACCAGCCACTCCGGCGAAAAGCGCATCGAGTTCGGCGGCGTCATCTACGCCGAGAGCGCCGACAAAGCCGCGCGCTTCATCCTCGATTGCAACCAGAACCTCATCCCGCTCGTCTTCATCCACGACGTCAACGGCTTCATGGTGGGGCGCGACGCCGAGTGGACCGGCATCATACGCTCCGGTGCCAAAATGGTCGCCGCTGTCTCCAACTCCACCGTGCCCAAGATCACCGTCATCGTCGGCGGTTCCTTCGGCGCCGGCAACTACGCCATGTGCGGCAAGGCCTACGACCCGCGCTTCATCTTCGCCTGGCCCACTGCGCGTTACGCCGTCATGTCCGGAGCATCCGCCGCCGGCACGCTGGTCGAAATCCGCATCCGCGCACTCGAGCGCGGCGGACGCAAGCTCAGCGACGAAGAAAAGCAGGAGATCCGCGCCGGCATCCAGGCTACCTACGACGCCCAGACCGACTGCCGCTACGCCGCCGCCCGCCTGTGGATCGACGCCATCCTCGATCCCGCAAAAACCCGCGAAGCCATCCTGCTCGCCCTCGAAGCCGCCGCCCACAATCCAGTGGTCGAGCGCTTCCACCCCGGCGTCCTCCAAACTTAAAGTATTGCTTCGGCGTGGGTCTCCATCCTGAGCGAGGCGAAGGCGGGTCCTACAAATATGGGCGCCCCGCTCTGAATGGATACCGTTGGCGAATTCCCAGCGAGTCTCCGCAAGTTACCGCAAACCCGTTTCCAAGAGATTCGCTTGTTTCCGGGCGAGAGAGCGCGGCGGGGCGAGAGAGCGCGGCGGGGCGAGAGAGCGCGGCGGGGCGAGAGAGCGCGGCGGGAAACGTGAGCGGGGACTGTCAAGAGCCCCCGCAGGGGCACCAACAAGCGCTCTTCACGATTTGTTGATTTTGCGCCTGATCGTTCCAACTGTATACATGCCCTTCGGCCCATTGACATGCTTTACGGATAGATCGGCGGGGTCAACTCTCGTTCCCGGTTGACGTAGGTGAGCCAGAAGACGGCCTCTGAGCTGCTGATCCTCCGCCTGGTCGTAAACCTCAAGATAGATAGAGCACCACATCGGGTCCATCCTCTTGGTAAAGAGTTGGCTGCCGGTGAATTTATTGGATCTGAAGCAAAGCATCTCGACTTGCGCCGCATCGACGCTCTTGCAGTAGTGATCTAAGCCGCTTATGTCTTTGTAGAACTTGCCCGGTCTAAACTCCGAGGTCCTCGGTCCCCTTTCACTTTCGAGTATCCACATCTGAGCGAGAGAGCCGCACAGAAAAAGAGTGGCGTGTATCGCCGTCACGCCATCCTCCAGAGTTCTTGGCACAATGCCGTATCGCAGTTCCATGTTGGGCGCTAGTCGCTGGAGTTCCTGCACTGGTTCCTTCAGCCACCCGTAGCCACGATCTGCTTTCACAAGTTCTTCAAATGCTTTGGGAATGTCGTGCCCTAAAGATTTGAAGTTTCTGGCGCTTCCGACTTTGGCAAGAGCCGCCTTTAGAAATTTCTCTCCCGCCGCATGGGCGTGAAATATCGCACCTTGAACGTCTCCTGTACGCTGCAAAGAGTGGGTTGCATTTTCAAGGTCGAATAGAGCTCGGCGTACCAACGCCCTCGCAGTCTGGGTTAGAAAAACGTCGTCGACTCTGAGGGTGTAGAGCTTCGCATAACTGAGTGCGGGCTGAAGTACCTCGTGCAAAAGGCCCCCCGACTCCTCATCCGTGAGGGAGTCTCGAACCTCGGCCGGCAACCCCTCAACGCGGTCCTTTACTTCGATTAGGGTTTCTTCTGTGACCAGAGGCACTTGCACCATGTACACGCAGCCCCGGAGAAGGACTGGGATTCGCCCGATCACCTGATCCCACTCCATCGCCGAGTAGCCGTACTTCCGCACGAACCATAAGGTAATCGGATCGAACAGGTCTTTTCGACCGTCCTGATCCCGGACCGAACCGTAGAGATTCTTGAAACACTCCTGCGGACGCAAATACAGTGGCACACCCTCGGCGATGAGCGAGTCGTCCATCGTGATAAGCGACTTTGCAAGTTCTGTTTCTGTGAGGGCTTTGTTCATGGATTTGATAGAGCGTGCACCGAAGCTCTGATGGACAAGAATAGCCTCGCCGCGCACTTTCTGATGTCTAACCCCAAATACGTGAAAGCGAGCAACGATTTCCCGAATTCGTTCTATGTGATTGCTCCCAAAGAAGAGTTTCAGGGTCGAATCATGGCCATATGGTGATCCACCATCGTCTTGACAGGCGTTCTGCCGTCCTCCCGCAAACGAGATTCAAGTACCGGTACTGCCCGCAAAATCCCGTTTTCGGAAACTTCAGCGGCTCCGCCTGAATTCGCCAACAGTATCCTGAATGGCATCAGACCCTCATTGACAATCAAGATGCCGGGCATCGATCCAAGCCGCATGAAACTCGCGCACCCCGCTATCCTCAAAACATGGCATCGCGAGCAGAAGCATTCCCCCGTCAACGAACAGCAACCCGCAAAAAGTCCCGCAGCAGATCCCCCTTGGCATGGGGCGTCGTCTGGGCCCTCGTCCTCGCTGGCATTGTCGCCGCATACTTCGCCGTCCGCTACGCCGAAGTCGCGCCGCTGCTCGGTCCCAGCGGCTTGCTTCGCCTGCGCCTCATCGCGCCGCTCGCCATGCTCGCTCACCAGCCCCAGCTCGGGGTCCCCGATGCAGCCGCCGATACCATCGCGCAGGTCCTGATGTACGCGCAATTCCCGCTCTACGGTTTTCTGCTCGGCATCCTCTGGCGCACCGCCGGCTTCCTCCGCGCCGCCACCACGGTCGTGCTCATCCATGGACTCGCCGTCGGCGCTGTCATGATCCTCTCCCAGCTCTAGCCACACAGCGGCTTCTGCTTCCGCAATTCAGATCGAACAGCACGAGCCCGCGCGAACTTTCTCGTCGCGCTTGGGATTTGCGACCACCGTTACCCTCTCCCCTGAATCGTTGGGCGCCATCCCATGCTGCGGCGCTCCACACGCGGCACACGGTTCAGCCTTTGGCCCGATCTCTGCTCCACAGCACGCACAAAAAGCCGCCATCCTTCATCTCCTGTTGCAGTCTTAGAAAGAGATGACGCAGCTGCCGCGACGGATTCGCCCGATGCCCCAGATCTCGAACAGATGTGGGCCAATCCAGTCGCACCCGAACGGTCAACCGAATTTGATACCCTCGTCTGTTCCATTCGTCATGAGCAACGCCGTCAAAATCATCGAGTGCCCGCGCGACGCCTGGCAGGGCCTGCCCGTCCTCATCCCCGCCGAGGTCAAAGCGGACTACCTCCGCGCCCTCGTCAGCGCTGGCTTCCGCCACCTCGACGCCGTCTCCTTCGTCTCCGAAAAAGCCGTCCCGCAGATGGCCGACTCCGAGCAGGTGCTCGCCCTCGCTGATCTCCCCTCGCTCGCCCCACCAGACGATCTCGAGATCATCGGCATCGTCGTCAACGTCAAGGGTGTCGAGCGCGCCATCAACAGCGACGCCGTCAACACGCTCGGCTTCCCCTACTCCATCTCGCCCGGCTTTCTCGAGCGCAATCAGCACCAGACCCCCGAAGAAGCCATCGACACGCTTGAAACCGTCGGCTCGCTCGCTTACAAGGCCGGCCTCGATGTCGTCGCCTACATCTCGATGGCCTTCGGCAATCCGTACAGCGATCCCTGGAGCGTCGATGAAGTCGTCGCCGCCTGCGATCTGCTCGCCGACTCCGGCATCCAGACCATCTCGCTCGCCGACACCGTCGGCCTCGCCACGCCGCAGCTCATCGAAGAAGTTGTCGCCGCTGTCCTCGCGAATACTCAGCAGATCGAGCTCGGCGTCCATCTCCACGCGCGTCCGGACCAGGCTGCCGCGAAAGTCACCGCCGCCTACCGCGCCGGATGCCGCCGCTTCGACTCCGCCATCGGCGGCCTCGGCGGATGCCCCTTCGCGCAGGACGTGCTGGTCGGCAACGTGCCCACAGAAACCGCACTCGCCGCACTAGCAACCCTCGGCGCACAGCTACAGCGGATAAAGGACCTCACCGCAGTCCTCAGCGCCAGCCACGCCATTGCGGAAAAGTACAGCGGCGTGAAACAGTAGCGTTTCTCTGAACAACCGTTTAGAGAAGGACTGTCATCTCGACCGGAGCGCCGCAGGCGCGCAGTGGAGAGACTTGCTTCGTCCGATCGACAATGAACCGGAGAGCACCATGGCCGAATACATAACCATCCTCGTCGAAGAGACCCAGACCGAAGCGGGCCGCATCCTCACCATCTCGCTCAACCGCCCGCAGCGGCGCAATGCGCTCACCGCCACCATGATCCAGGAGCTGACCCTCGCCCTGCGCGTGGCAGAGGACAGCCGCTGCGGCATCGTCGTGCTGCGCGGCGCGGGCGAGCACTTCTGCTCCGGCCTCGATCTCTCCGAGCTGCGCGCCATGGCCAGCCGCTCCATGGAAGAGCATCTGCGCGACTCGATGAATATCGCCGAGCTCTTCCGCACCCTTTACAGCCTCTCGCTGCCCTCCATCGCCGAGGTACGCGGCGCCGCGCTCGCCGGCGGCATGGGCCTCGCCACACTCTGCGACTTCACCCTCGCCAGCGAAGAGGCCCGCTTCGGTTACACCGAGGTAAAGATTGGCTTCGTTCCCGCC
>JBJMGC010000047.1:0-6140 GCA_045808105.1 Acidobacteriaceae bacterium
CTTGTACGACCACAACTGGCCGCTGCGCACCCGGCAGCGGCAGTATCCTCCGGCGAAATTTGTGTTCGGCGAGCCGGGGCGCACGGGCATGGCGGTGAACTCGATCGTGTCGCAGGGCTGCATTGTCTCCGGCGCTGTAGTGCGCAACAGCGTGCTGTCCCAGGATGTGCGCGTGAACTCATACGCCGAGATCGATTCGAGCATCATCTTCACCCACGTGGATATCGGGCGGCACTGCCGCATCAAGCGGGCGATCATCGACCGCGACGTGCATCTGCCGGAGGGGACCGTGATCGGCTACGACCCGGCAGAGGACAAGCGGCACTACCATGTCACGCCGTCGGGGCTGACGGTGGTGACGCGCGACGGCTCGCTCTATGAGAGTCCGGTGCCTTCGGATTATTTGAGCGTGCCCCACTGATGGATGTGTGACTTGGTCTTGAGTGGTCACTTGCGGCAGGGACTACGATGGAAAGCTTGAACTTATGCCAAAGGTCCTCAAGCGCAATGCGGTGATCCTGCTCGGTCTCGCTGCTCTGTTCGGCTGGTCGTTCATGTTCGCGAAGCACGATCCGGCACTGCGCAACGTCATCCCTTTCGGAGATGATCCCTATGATGCCGTTGGCTCATTTGCCGTGATTGTTGGAATTCTGGTCGCGCTGCTTTCGTTTTTTCGGGCGTTTCGGCCTTACCGGGGAACCCCCGACATGGCCCAACAGGTGTATCTCCTTCGGTCGCAGGAAGCGGTTGTCCTCGCCGTGTTCATCACCGTTGCGACCGATGCTGTTGCCATGGCGCGACATCCTTCTTTGTGGATTGGCGCTGCTTCGCGGGAGAAGCTTCTTGTGCTCCTGGGCGTTCTGGTGATCATCACTGTTGCCGTGCAGCTGCTGATCCGGGCTGCGCAGGAGAAACTCGGAAGCTTCGGCACGAGACGCTGGGCAGCGCCCGCGAGTGCCACTCTTTTGGCCCTACTGATCTTCGCGGCGTATCCGGAACATCTGATCAACCGTACGGCCACTCATCTGTTTACGGTGGTTGCAGCCGATCTTGTGCTTTTCGCACTCATGCGAGTTTGGCTGAACGCGCTCGTACCGTACGCACCGGACGGCGAGCGCATGGCGAAACGAGCGGCACGCGCCAGATTCCGGACGGCCGGCCAGCGGTGGGCAATGGCCCTGCTCGCAGGAACCATGATCGGCGCTTTCGTTTTCCTGACAGAGATGGGCGAGGGCAGCGGCGCCGTTCCGTGGGGGCGTCTGGTGTTTGTTGCTTCCGTGTACATTGCCCTTGGCCTTGCAGGCATTCTTATCGCTTACGCCTTCCTTGGAACATCGCTGGGATTGGGAGCTCGACCGGCAGAAGCGCTTCGGCCGACTTGCGCAACCAATCAAAAGCAATAAAAAGCATTGTTCGGTCCGAGAGTTTGGCAAGCAAGATTCGCTTTCGCAAGAGATCTCTGCGGCTCTCTATTGCTTACCTGGCCTGCAATTCCATGGAACCAAACCGCTCTTTTCTCCGTATTTCGTCCCATGAGCGCCGCTGCGACATGGCCGGGAATGCTGGGGGGGCGGACAACACCTTCCCGAACCAACGGTTTGTGGACGCCGGGGGCCGCTCCGCGGCTGGTAACCGGGTATTCTTCGAACGGCAAGAGGACGGCCGGCGGATTGAGTCGGGACGGAGATACACGCGGGGACAAACCCGTAATGAGGCGAGAGAACACGGCCGCGCGCGCCGCCGCGGCGGTGCCGGCCGCGCCACCCGCCGATGTGGACTGGACCGCCCTGGTAGAGCGCTGCGTGCGCGGCGATGGCGGAGCCTGGGCTGAGCTGGTGCGGAGCCATCATCGCCGGGTGTATGGGATGTGCTATCGCTTTACCGGGTCGGCGCATGATGCCGAGGACCTGACGCAGGAGGTCTTCCTGAAGCTGTACGGGAACCTGCGCAGCTTCAACAGCGAGAAGGGCAGCTTTACCACCTGGATCACGACGCTGACGCGGAACCTGCTGGTGGACCACTTCCGCAGAAGCCGCATGGAGCGCTCGACTGATTCGCTGGACGCGGGTTGGGACGCATCCGAAGACACACGCTCCGGTGCTGAGCTGCTGCAGGATGCGCGCCGCTCGCCGCATGACCACACGGTGGCGCGGGAATTGGAAAAGATGGTGCAGGGGGCGCTGGCAAAAGTTTCGCCGGAACTGCGCGAGGCTGTTATCCTCCGCGATTTAGAGGATATGGATTACAAGGAAATCGCTCTGGTGCTGCGCGTGCCGGAGGGGACTGTTAAGAGCCGCATCAGCCGGGGACGCGCGGAACTTGCCCGGCTGCTGGGACGCAATAAGAAGCAGGTGATGTAGCCGTGGCAACGAATCACAATCCGGAGAAAGGACCCCGCAACCTGAGCTGCGAAGCCTGGGAGGCGATGCTGGCTGACGCGCTGGATGGCACGTTGGACGCACGCGATGCGGAGGCCTTCGATGCGCACAGCAAAGGCTGCGCTGCCGGCTGCGGTGAGCTGCTGGAGGAGGCGAAGCGCGGCACGGAATGGCTGCGATTTCTACGCGAAACGCCGGAAGCGCCGGAAGGGCTCCTAGAGAAGATTCTGGTGGGGACGTCGGGCGTTCCCAATACGCCGCAACTGGCCGCGAGCGGAGCGGTGGCGCTGCCGCAGCAGCCGTGGCTCGGGGTGTCTGTCGGAGTGCTGCAACGGCATGTGATGGAGTCGCGCATCCTGATGACGCTGGCGATGGCGTTCTTCTCGATCGCCCTCACGCTGAATCTGACCGGAGTGCGGCTGAACCAGTTGAAGCTGAGCGACCTGAGTCCGTCGGCGTTGGCTACCTCGGTGAGCCATCAGTTCTACACGACCTCAGGGCACCTGATGCGCTACTACTCGAACATGCGCATTGTGTATGAGCTGGAATCGCGCGTGAACGAGATGCGCGGGAGCAATAACAACAACGCTCCGGCAGCGCAGCCTGCGACCCAGCAGCCGCAGCAACAACAGCCGCAGCCAAAGCAACAGCAGAAATCTACAGGCAAGCCGGGCGGCTCGGCACGGAAGTCGTCCGGAGGCGAAACGCCGGCGGAGCAGGGACAGCGCAGCTACGAGCTGCCCATCCCGGTGCTGGCCACGCTGCAGCTGTACTCGAATTTCGGATCCGAACGGCGCCCACGCCTGGATGTACATCTCGGTGTGCGTTCAGCCGTCCAGGTGCACCATAGAAGTGTGACGGGCCCTGTTTTCTTTTCTCCTTCTCCTCAATATTTCTTTGTAAGACCAGGCAATCACCATAAGCCGTCAGAAAGGAGCCTGGTATGAACTGCACTTATCATCCTGATGTCCCCTCGTCTGCCTTTTGCCAATATTGCGGCAAGCCGATATGCAAGGACTGCGTGCGCAATGTAGGGGGATCGATTTACTGCGAGGGATGCCTGGCGGAACGGCTGCGTGGCACAGGTGCGGGAGCGCCTGCGGCTCCGGTCTTCACCGGCACGCCCCATCCGATGCTGGCTGGCCTGCTGGGCTTCATCCCCGGCGTGGGCGCCATGTACAACGGGCAGTATGCCAAGGCGATCGCGCACGTCCTGATCTTCGCCGTGCTGGCCAGCCTCAGCGACCATTCGGGAATCTTCGGGATTCTGGTGGCTGCGTGGGTGTTCTACCAGGTCTTCGACGCCTACCAGACGGCGCTGGCCCGCCGCGATGGCATGCCTCTGCCGAATCCGTTTGGGTTGAATGACATTGCACAGCGGCTGGGCATTCATCCGCATCCCGGGATGCCGGGTGTTCCGCCGATGCCGCCGGTTCCTCCGGCACCACCAGCGGGTGGGGCGGGTTGGCAGCCGGTGAGCGGGTCTGGACAGGCCGGGTCGGGACAGCCGCAGCCGGGGCCCTATTCAGGATTTGTGCCGCCCGCCGGCGGTGCAGGGTATCCTCCGGCGCCGGGCCAGCCAGGCTACGCGGAGTGGCTGGAGAACGACATTCGACAAAGGAGTGGCGCCGCTGCGGGTGCAGGTCAGCCGGGATACGGCTATGTTCCGGGCCAGCCTTATCCTCCGGCGCCGCCGTTCGCTGCGGGGTATGGCGGCCGCGATGTGCGCGATATTCCAGTGGCAGCGATCATTCTGATCGGCCTCGGGATCCTGTTTCTCTTCGGCTCGCTCGGGCTGCTGCATCACGACTGGATTGCGCATGGATGGCCGCTGCTGATCATCGGACTGGGTATCTGGATCATCTTCCGCCGCACGCATCCGCCGGTTCTGCCGCATGATCCTGGATCGATCCACAGCCAAGGCCACACGTATGCGGCATCCACGCAGTCGTCCCCCCAGTCGACGACTACGGACACGGCGGGAGGCACGCGATGAATCGCTGGCTGATGATCCGCCGCTTGCGCGGGCCGGCGTTCCTGCTGATGTTTGGCGTGACGGCGCTGCTGCATGAGTGGCACATCCTGAGCTTCGGCCAGAGCTGGCCGCTCTACCTGGTGCTGGCCGGTGTGCTGACACTGGCGGAGCGCGCCGCCTTCACCGCGCCTGATCCGTCGCAGGTGCCGCCGCAGTATCCTCCGTACACGGGTACCGGCTATCCTCCGCAGCCCGCGCCGACAGGATGGCAGACGCCTCCCGCGCCGGGCACCGGGATTGTGCCCGCGCCGCCCAGCGATATTGAACGCACGGAAGGAGGCCGCTGATGGCTGCCGCACCTCCGCCATTCACCTCCGGGCCCTCGGGACCGGGCAGTCCCGATCCGCGCTGGCAGTGGAAGGCGCAGCGCCGTGCCGCGAAAGACCAGTGGCGCGCGCAGCGCGCGTACTATCGCGGCCTGCGGCGACCCTCGGTCGTGCGCCCGATCGTGCTGATCGTCATCGGCGTAGTGGCGCTGCTGATTCAGGCCGGCACCATCAGCGGCTACGCATTCTGGGACTGGTATGTGCGGTGGTGGCCGCTGCTGCTGATCGGCCTTGGCCTGGCGCTCTTGGGCGAATGGTGGCTGCAGCAGGGCGATCCTTACGGCCGGCGCACCAGCGTGGGCGGACTGGTCTTTCTAATCGTGCTGCTGGGAGTGCTGGGCGTGGTGGGCAAGCACGCGATGAACAGTCCGTTTGGCTGGCACTTTCCCGATGAAGACGACAACAACTGGCGCATGCACCTGTTTGGTCAGGAGCACGATTCAGACCGGCAGTTCGATCAGGCCTTCGGAGCGAACGGCCGGCTGGTGATCGATAACCCGCATGGCGATGTCTCGATTTCACCATCGACGGATGACCGCATCCATGTGAGCGCGCACCAGATGGTCTGGACCTCGAACGAGAGAGACGCCGATAAGCAACTGAGCAAGCTGCGACCGGAGCTGCAGGTGAACGGGAACGAAGCCACACTGAAATCGACCAACCTGGACCGGGGCAGCGTGGACCTGACGGTGCAGGTGCCGGCCAACACCAGCATCTCGATGAAGGCTGGACGCGGCAACGTCGCGGTGAATGGATTGAATGGCACCATCGGTGTGGATGCGGGCCACGGCAACGTGACGCTGAATAAGATCGGCGGCGCGTGCACCGCTCACATGGCCGGCGGCGACTTCTCTGCGCATGCGCTTACGAGCACGCTTTCGATAAGCGGGCGCACAGAGGACGCGAATATCTCGGACGTTGCCGGCAGGGTGACGCTGGACGGCGACTTCCTGGGCGATGTCAACGTGGCCAAGCTCAGCGCGCCGGTGAGCTTCCACTCCAGCCGCACGACGTTTGAAGTGGATCGTCTGGACGGCGATCTGTCTCTGGACGATAGCGATCTGACGCTGGAGAACGCGAAGGGGCACGTGCAGGCGACAACGCGCTCGAAGAACATCACGCTCTCGCGCATTGCCGGCCCGCTCGATGCGGAGACGTCGGACGGAGACATCACCGTGAACCTGACCGGAGGCGAGGGTCCGATCAACCTGCGCAACCGCAATGGAGCGATCCGGCTAGGGCTGCCTGCCGATCATCTCTTCCATGTGGACGCGAGCGCACACGACGGCAGCGTGACGAGCGACCTGACGTACGCGGGCAAGGTGGAGCGCAGCGATCATTCGCGGCATCCGGGCGATCGGCGATTATGAATATGAGCTCCGGATGGCGTTGATGAACCGC
>JBJMGC010000048.1:0-15894 GCA_045808105.1 Acidobacteriaceae bacterium
CGATGAACAGGGAAGAGTACGACCGCTTCTACGACGCGCTGCTGACGGCGGAGGGCGTGGAGGCGAAGGAGTGGGAGCAGTTGCAGTACTTCGAGGGCTGTCTGCCGATTGAAGAGCTCGCACGGCGAGGACGGGACACCTTGCGCTTTGGACCGATGAAGCCCGTTGGCTTGCGCGATCCGCGGACGGGCAAGACGCCGCACGCGGTGGTGCAGTTGCGCTGCGAGAATCTGCGTGCAGACTCCTACAATCTGGTGGGCTTTCAGAACCACTTGAAGTATGGCGAGCAGGCGCGCGTGCTGCGGCTGATTCCGGGCCTGGAGAATGCGCGTTTCCTTCGCTATGGGCAGATTCACCGCAACACCTATATAGAGTCGCCGCGGCTGCTGGATGCCACACTGGCGATGCGCGAGCATCCACGGCTGCTGTTTGCGGGGCAGATCTCCGGCGTCGAGGGCTATACCGAGTCGATGGCGACGGGGATGCTGGCGGGGCTGTATGCGGCGCGCCGCGCGCAGGGCTTGCCGGTGACGCCTGTGCCGCGGGAGACGGCGCTGGGATCGCTGGTGAATTACATCACCCGGGCGGACTTGAAGCACTTCCAGCCGGCGAATATCACCTTCGACCTGCTGGAGCCGCTGGAAGAAGAGACGCGGCGGAAGATTCGCGACAAGCGCGAGCGGCGCAAGCTGCAGTGCGAGCGCGCGCTGGCTGCGTTTGACGCCTGGTGGTCCGAACAGGCGACGGCGGTCGCAGTCTGAAGAGCGTCTCACCCCGATCCCACCAAAGTGTCAACGTCTCGTCCGTGACGGGTCATATTATTTAGGTAACTTGCATTGCTACGATGGCCGAGCGAGTGGGCCGCTACATGCGTATGCGAGACAGAAGCGTGCCCGCATCAGGAGTTGCATGCGCCACGCGAAACTTTCCCTGCTCTGCCTCTTGTGTTTGTGTCTGATTGCGCTGATGGCCGGCTGCGGCTCCACGTCAAGTGGAGGCGGAGGCACTACCGATCCCGGCTCTTTCACGATTGGCGCCGACTCCGCGGTGACGATCGCTCAAGGACAGAGCAGCAGCATCACGGTGACGCCGAGCAGCGCGAATGGCTTCGCGGGATCGGTGCAGGTTTCCGTGAGTGGATTGCCGACAGGCGTGACGGTCTCGCCGGCGACCACCACGATGAAAGTGGGATCAAGCACGACGTTCACCGTGACCGCAGCCGCGGATGCCGCGCTGGGCACGACGACAGTAAAGGTCTATGGCGCGTCGGGAACTCTGAGTACCAGTACTTCAGTTGCGTTAACGGTGACGGCGGGAACAGGGCCGTCCAACGCGGATTTTGCGCTTACAGCCACACCCGGCACACTGGCATTGATCCCGGGCGGGAGTGGGGAGGTAACGCTGAGCAGTACGGCGATTGCCGGCTTCAGCGGCGCGGTCGCCGTGGCAGTGAATGGCTTGCCGACCGGAGTAACGGTGTCTCCGGCAACGATTTCGGTGACGCCGGGTACGCCATTCGTAGTCACCTTGACGGCGACGTCGGATGCTTCCACAACTCCGACAGCGGTGCCGGTGAATTTTGTCGGCATGTCGGGAGCCCTGTCGCATACCGCGACCATTCAATTGACCGTCAGCGCAGTTGCGCCTGCTGGTCCTGATTTCGCGATTACCGCGACACCAGACACAGTGACCGTGGCGCAGGGCGCGCAGAGTGGGGAAGTGCAGGTCGCGGTGACCGGCAGCAATGGATTTTCAGACGACGTAGCCTTCACGGTTAGCGGGTTGCCCACGGGCGTGAGCGTGATACCGCCGAGCGGGACGCTCCAGGCAGGCTGGATGGAGCCGATTGTATTTGTCGCAGATGCGAATGCCCCACTCGGTACTACGAACGTGACGCTTACCGGAACGTCGGGTGCGCTGACGCACACGGCGACCGTCGCGCTGACCGTGGGCACTCCGCCGCCAGCGGACTTCATCGATGTGGCGCTCTCACCCACGAGTGAGACGATCGCGGTGGGCTCGGTTGGCACCGTTACCGTGACGGCAACGGCGACGCCCGGCTATGCGGGAACCATCAATCTCTCGCCCCAGAATCTGCCCGCTGGTATTACGGCAACTCCGGCGACGGCGGTGGTGAGTCCTGGCGTTCCGCAGACTTTTACTTTGCTGGCAGGTACCACGGCGACGCCGGGAACATCGACGGTGACGTTCCTGGGCCAGGTGAACTCGGTGAACGGCAGCGCAGACCTGAGCCTGACAGTGGTGAATCCGATCAACAATGGGCTGGATGTGCCGACCTGGCACAACGACATCGCGCGCAGTGGTCTGAATGCCAACGAAACCACGCTGACCCCGGCGAACGTGACCTCGGCCAGCTTCGGCAAACAGAGCATTGTGGCGACGGACGGCGCGGTGGATGCGCAGCCGTTGTATCTGGCTGGCCTGACGATCGGCACGCAGACACGCAACGTGGTGTTTGTGGCGACGGAAAACGACACCGTATACGCATTGGACGGGAGCAGCCACATAACTCTATGGAAAACATCCGCACTGCCACAGGGCGGGTCGGAGACGGCGGCCGATAACCAGGGCTGCAGTGAGCTTTCCTCGAAGGTGGGAATCACGTCGACGCCCGTCATCGACCGCAACTTTGGTCCGGATGGTGCGATCTACTTTGTTGCGAAGTCGAAGGACGGCAGCGGCAATTATCACCAGCGGCTGCACGCACTGGACCTGACCACGGGCGCCGAGTTGAGCGGCAGCCCAGTGGAGATAACGGCGACATATCCCGCGAATGCAGGGGCGACAAACACCTTTGACCCAAGCATCTTTGTCGAGCGCGCGGCTCTGCTGGTGCAAAACGGGATCGTCTATCTGTCCTGGGCGGCACCGTGCCAGCAGACTTCGTTCAATTACGGCGGCTGGGTAATGGCCTATGACGAGGGCACGCTGACGCAACTGTCGGTGCTGGACGTGACGCCGAACGGCAGCGGCGGCGGCATCTGGATGAGCGGCGCAGGGCCGGCCGCAGACGCGAAAGGCAATGTGTTTCTGAGTACGTCGACGGGAACATTCGATACAACGTTGGATACAAATAAACAGCCGTCGAATGGCGATTATGGTAACGGCTACTTGAGGATCCAGGCGCCGAACGGTGTGTTGCAGGTCTCCGACTACTTCGAACCGCTGAACGGCGTGCCGGGGGCAGCGAACTATCAGGACCAGGGTTCCGGCGGCATGGCATTAATGCAGCTTTCCCTGACCGGTATTCCCGGCGGCGTCACCATACCGGTGCTCATTGGGGCAGGCAAGGATGGAAACATCTATCTGATGTCGGGCAGCGGTACGCCGCTTGGCGAGTACGACGGCACGAAAGACCATAACATCCTGACACAGACGGGAGCGCTGCCCAACGGCGTGACCTCATCGCCGGCGGTATTTAACGGGACGTTTTACTACGGCGGTTCCGGTGATGGATTGAAGGCGTTCAGCTTGAGTGGAGCGGGAACGAAGCTGACCAGCGAGTCGGCGAATACGCTGGGTGCTGCGGGCGCGACGCCGGTGATCAGCGCGAACGGGACGAACGCGGCGATCTTGTGGGCGCTGGATACGAGGGCCCAGGGTGGAGCGGTGCTGTACGCGTACGACGCAACCAACCTGGCAACGGAGCTCTACGACAGCACACAGGCGCAGTCCGGCGCGCGCGACACGGTCGGCACAACCGGCAAGCATGCAGTTCCGCTGGTGGCAAATGGGTCCGTGTACATCGGAACCGATGCCGGCGTGGCAATCTTTGGGCCGCTGGTGCCGTAGCCGGGGCAGAAGAAACATCGCTTAATGCTAAAGGGCAGCCGAGGTATTGGCTGCCCTTGCCGTTTGACCTCGCGGTCTAGCGCCGTTCGGATTTTGCCGCATTGCGGGCGCGGACTTTGAACCAGATGGGGGAACCGGCGAAGCCGAAGGCGTCACGGATCTGATTTTCGAGAAAGCGCTCGTAGGAAAAGTGCAGGCGCACCTGGCGGTCCGTGAAAAGGACGAAAGTGGGTGGCGCGACCGCCGCCTGCGTCATGTAGTAGATGCGGATCTTTTTTGACGCAGGCACGGTGGCGCGCTGGAAATCGACGCGCTCCAGGAAGCGGTTCATTTGTCCGGTGGAGACGCGCTTGCGGCGCTCCGTGGCGACGAGGGTGATGGCCTCGTAGAGGCGGTGCAGGTTGGTGCGGTGAGCGGCGGAGAGAAAGACGATGGGAGCGTAATCGAGGTACTTGAGCACGCGGCGCACCTGCTCTTCGAAGATATTACGGTCCGCTGGCGGTTTACCGTCTGTGCGCGCGGTGGTGACGAGATCCCATTTGTTCACGACGATGATGACAGAGCGGCCGCTTTCATGCGCGTAGCCGCCGATGGTGGCATCGGTGGAGGTGACGCCCTCCGTGGCGTCGATGATGAGCAGGGCGACGTCGGCGGCTTCGAGGTGACGGCGTGCCATGATCACGGATAGCTTTTCCGCCATCAGGTGGGTCTTGCCTTTGCGGCGAATGCCTGCGGTATCAACGAAACGGTACTGCGCGCCATTATGCTCGACGACTTCATCGACGGCGTCGCGGGTGGTGCCGGCGATGGGCGAGACGATGGCGCGGGAGGAGTTGGTGAGCGCGTTCAGCAAGGTGGACTTGCCGACGTTGGGGCGTCCGATGATCGCGATCGAGGTTTCGCGCTGCTCGTATTCGCCGTGAGTGCGGTGATGCGATTCGATCTGGACGTCGTCCTGTAATTCGATCTGCCTGGCGACTTCGGCGGGAATTTCTTCCTGGTCCTGCGCGGGGAAGTGAAGCGTATCGAAGATGGCGTCGAGGAGATCGCCGATGCCGGAGCCGTGTTCGGCAGAAATAGGAAAGAGCGCCTGCACGCCGAGGCGGCGGAAGTTTTCCGCCTGCGGGAGGAGCTGATCGGTATCGATTTTATTGACGGCAAGGAAGATGGGCTTGCCGGAACGGATGAGCAGGCGGGCGAGTTCCATGTCCGGGGCGGCGAGCTCGGTGCGGCCGTCGATGACCATGATGATGAGCTGCGCTTCGTCGAACGCGGTGTGGGCCTGGCGGAAGATTTCGGACGGGATGAGATCGGCGTCGTTGGGAAGGATGCCGCCGGTGTCGATGAGACGCGCGGTGCGGCCGGTCCATTCGACATCGCCGTAGATGCGATCGCGGGTGATGCCGGGCTCATCACCAACGATGGAGCGACGGCTGCCGGTGAGGCGGTTGAAGAGGGTGGATTTGCCGACGTTGGGACGACCGCAGATGGCGAAGACGGGGAGATCGGCGAGGGTTGCCCGGGATTGATTCGCGAAGATGGCGCGCGAGGGGCTGGACTCGAGGTGTTGATCGATTCTCTCGTCGAGATTGAGATGTGCCCGATTGGTGGCGGCGTCGAGGTCAGCGGCGGAGGGTTCGATGCGGCGTGCGGCGGCGCGGGCGGCCTCTCGCTGGCGCGGGGAAAGGGGCGTCTGCTTGGCGCGCTTCGTCTTTGTCTCGGTGTCAACGGCCTTGCGGGAGCGCGAGCCGAGCTCGGAGGCGCGCTGCCGCTTTGCCTTCAGGCGAGCTTCGTTGGCCTCGCGGCGGCCCTTGTTGCGGGCGGAGCGTTCGCGCGTGGCTTGCTGCTTCTGGGACTTTTTCGATGGCAAAGGGGCAGCTTCTTCCTGGCGCGTGGTTGGCGGTTGGCTCCGCTGCGCCCTGTCTATTATAGAAAGAGCCAATCTTCACGAAGCCCAGGGGCCGTCCCGCAGTGTCCTCCACCAGCCAACTCGCGCCCAGCCTGCCGAAGGTGTATGACTTCTTCGCGCCTGGGGGAGTGCTTGCGCGGTCGAGCCTGCCCTATGAATTTCGCCGCGGACAATTGGAGATGGCGCAGGCCGTGGAGCGTGCGCTGACCCAGCATCACCACCTGATCGTAGAAGCGGGGACGGGTACGGGCAAGACGCTGGCGTATCTGCTGCCGGCGTTGCGCACCGGTCAGCGGGTCATTATCTCGACCGGCACGAAAAATCTGCAGGAGCAGCTTTTCTTCAAGGATGTGCCGTTTCTGGAGTCGCTGCTGGGGCCTTTGCGCGTGTGCTACATGAAGGGGCGCGCCAATTATCTGTGCCGCCACAAGCTATATGCCTTGCGCGACCAGCCGATCCTGAACGGCCTCGAGGAGATCGATCAGTTCCATAAAATTGCGGAGTGGGAGAAGACGACCGAGACGGGCGACCGCGTGGAGATTGCCGGGCTGCCGGAGTCGAGCCCGCTGTGGCAGAAGCTGGACGCGCGCACGGAGCACTGCCTGGGCCAGAGCTGTCCGGACTGGGAGCGCTGCTTCATCACGGAGATGCGGCGCAAGGCGCTCGAAAGCGACATCGTGATCGTGAATCACCATTTGTTTTTTGCCGATCTCGGGATCAAGCTGCAGGCGCGCACCGCGCCCGATGCAGGCATTTTGCCGGAGGCGGCGGTGGTGATCTTCGATGAGGCACATGAGCTGGAAGACGTGGCGTCGAATTATTTTGGCGTGAGCCTGAGCAATATCCGGTTCGAAGAGCTGGTGCGCGATCTGGAGACGATGCTGCGGACGAAGATCACGATTGCGACCAGCGTGATGAGCGCAGGGCAGACGGTGCGCGAGCGGGCGCGGATGTTCTTTGGCGCGCTGCCACAAGATTTTGAGGGGCGCGCGGTGTTCTCGCAGCGTGAAGAGTTTCTGGAGAGCTTTGGCGATATCTATCTGGGGCTGATGAATGCGCTGCACCGCCTGGAAGGCGAACTGGAGCAGGTGCGCGGTGTGGATGAGACACCGGGGTTGCGCAAGCGCGTTGCCGATATTCGCGAGCACCTGAAATTCTTGATGGAAGCGGAGTCGAAGAACACCGTCTTCTGGCTGGAGCGGCGGGCGAGCGGGCCACTACGCGGCGGGGTGAGGAATACGTATCTGCAGGCGACCCCCATTGATGTGTCGGGGTTGATGCAGGAGCTGCTGTTTGAGAGCTATTCGTCGGTAGTGCTGACTTCGGCAACGCTGACGGTGGCGGGTGGCTTTGGACATATTCGCAAGCGGCTGGGCATGGAGGACGCGAAGGAGTTGGTGGTGCCATCGCACTTCCGCTATCCGGAGCAGGCGCTGCTCTATCTTCCGCAGGAGATGCCGGACCCGCGTGAACCGGGCTTTGCCGCAGAAGCGGCGAAGCAGATCCGGCGGGTTCTCGAGATCACGGGCGGGCGCGCCTTCTGCCTGTTCACGAGCTATGCGCAGATGCGCGATCTCTACGAACGGCTGCTGATGGAGCTGCAATTTCCTTTGCTGCTGCAGGGGACGGCACCAAAGAAGGCGCTGCTGGAGGAGTTTCGCACGACGCCGAATGCGGTGCTGTTCGGCACATCATCGTTCTGGCAGGGTGTGGATGTGCAGGGCGAGTCACTAAGCTGCGTGATTGTCGACAAGCTGCCGTTTGCGGTGCCGAGCGATCCGGTGGTGGCGGCGCGCATGCGCGCGATCGAAGAGGACGGACGCAGCGCGTTCTTCGAGTACCAGGTACCGCAGGCGGTGATCACGCTGAAGCAAGGATTTGGGCGGCTGATCCGCTCGCTCGAAGATCGCGGCGTGCTGATGCTGCTGGACCCGCGGCTGCAGCGGCAAAGATATGGGAAAGTGTTTCTCGATAGTCTGCCGCCTTATCGAGTGACGAAGGATATTGCCGAGGTGGAGCGGTTCTTCGCCCTCGAGCGAAGCTGATTCGGCGCTGCTAGCATTGATATAACGATGTCGCGGAACCTCTACATCCTGGCTGCTACCCTGCTGCTGTTTTCGCTGATCTCGTGCGCCATGTTGGGGTCGGTGAGTTCGACGCAGCCGGATTTGCCAGGCAATGGGTCGCTCTGGAAGACCACCTCTCTCTTTTTGTTTCTGGGCGCGGTGGTGGCGGCGTTTGCTGGCGTGATGTTGGCCATGTTTGAGCAGGTAGAGCGCCGGAACGAGGAGCGGGAGCGGCGCGAGGGTCGTCGACATTAGGTACTGGCCCGTACGGGCGGACGCGCCTTCGGCGCATGCTGTCGGGTTCGCCCCCTTTGATCGCTCACGATAGGTGTAGTGAGTGAACGGGCAAACGGCAGGTCCTTCGCTTTGCTCGGGATGACACTTGTGTAGGTCCGAACCGGTAGAATGGTGAATGGGCTGAATTGCCCTTTCTGGCAAAAGGAAGAGATTCGAATGTACGAGGTAACGGTAGAGGCCGGCTTCTCGTCGGGGCACTTTCTGCGCAACTATCGCGGCAAGTGTGAGAACCCGCACGGGCACAACTACAAGGTACGCGTCACCTTGCGCGGCAACGAGCTGGATGCGGCCGGGCTGCTGCTGGATTTCAAGCAGTTGAAGCAGGTGATGCGTCCGGTGATCGACCGGCTGGACCACCAGATGATCAACGACCTGGAGCCGTTTACGGTGATCAATCCGTCGGCAGAGAATTTGTCCAAATATTTCTATGACGAGACGAACCGCCAGTTGAGCGAAATGACCGAAGGCCGCGTGCAGGTGAAGGACTGCACGATCTTCGAGACTGACACCACGACAGCTACGTATTACGAGCTGTAGCTTTCCATGTATCTCATCGAAATTTATAAATCAGTGCAGGGCGAATCGAGCTTTGCCGGGATGCCATGCATCTTTGTGCGGCTGGCGGGTTGCAACCTGCGTTGCTCGTGGTGCGACTCCGAGTACACCTTCAAGGGCGGATACAAGCAATCGCTCGACGAGGTGGAAGCGGCGGTGGCGGCGCTGGCTCCAGTGCGGCTGGTGGAGTTTACCGGCGGCGAGCCGATGCTGCAGGAGCGGGAACTGATCCCGTTGATGGAGCGAATGCTTGCGCAGGGCTATTCATTGATGATGGAGACCAGCGGCGAGCGGCCCCTGGGGAATGTGCCGAAGGATGTGCACAAGATCGTCGATGTGAAATGCCCGGGATCGGGCGAGAGCGGCACATTCCGGATGGAGAATCTCGACGCGCTGACCGAGCGCGATGAGGTGAAGTTCGTCATCAGCGATCGAAACGATTACGAGTTCGCGCGCGAGTTTACGCGCGAACAGGAGCTGGAGGAGCGCGCCGGCGCAGTGCTGTTCTCGCCGGCATTCAAAAAGGCGCCCAGCCTGGAGCGTTCGACGAATAACTGCGCGCTGGACCCGCGGCTGTTGGTGGAGTGGATGCTGGCCGATGGCGTGCCGGCGCGGTTGAGCCTGCAGATCCATAAGTACATCTGGGAGCCGCAGAAGAAGGGCGTCTAGAAGGCAACAACAGACGCCGGCAGAGAACTTCAGACAAAAAGCAGACAGCATTAGAATGTGAGGCTTTAAGCTGCCTTTGTCTGTGTTTGCCCTGCTGTTGTCTGTCGTTATCTATTTCCTGCTGGCGAGATATTTGTCGAAGGGGATTTCGAAGGCGAATAGCTCGCGGCCGTCCGCGGTTTGGATGCGGCGCAGTTCGAGATGTGCGCCCTGGAGCGGGTTGGCGACATCTTGAAGATTGTAGAAGAGGAAGCCAGCCCGGGTGGAGTGCGGCTCGACGGCAATAGCGCGATATTCGAATTCTGAGAAGTCCTGCTCGATCTTTTTGTCCACATTCTTGCCCTTGCCGCCGATTTTTATTGGACCAATCGGTATTTTGTTGCGCGGGTCGGCGGGGCGGTCGAGCGCACGTTCGGCATCACGCGGCTCGGCGGCGGGAATTTTGTCGCCGCCCGCGGTGATGAAATCGATGCGCGCGTTGTCCAGGGAGATGGGTGTTTCGCCTTCGTTGGTGATGATGATGCGGACCGGGATGATGTTGGCGGAGCCGTAGTTGACGCGGAAGATGGAAGCCTTCTCTTGCGTGTCGTAGGGATCGACCGCGATGGTGAGGTGATCGGCAGCGTGGCGCTCGTATGCGGGGTACTGATCCGCGGCTTGTGCGGGCGAAGCGGGATGCTGGGCCGAGAGAGGAACGAACGCGAGAAGCACGGTGAGAAGTGCGGCAGCGGGCTGCAAAGACAACAGGGAACGCATGCGCAGAATTAGAGCACTTTCCCCATTGTGCTGTCCTGCCGGGGTGTCTGGGGCGGCCGCCCTGTGGCTGGCCGAGCACAAAGATGACGAAAATGCTTTAGTCTGCGGCAGGGTCGTGATTCTTTTCGTTTACAACGTGGGGTTGTTGCTGGTGCTCGTTGCTGGTGCGCCGGTGTGGCTGCTGCGGCCGCGCTGGCGCGAGGGGCTGCGCGAGCGCATGGGTGCGGGCGCGGAGCGGGTTGGTCATGCGCTGGCCGGCAGGCAGCAGGTGTGGGTGCACGCCGTCTCTGTAGGCGAGGTGGTGGCGGTCAGCCGGATGGTGGAAGAGCTGGATGCGCGACTGGGGCGCGGGTCGGTGGCGATTTCAACGACGACGCAAACCGGCCAGCAGCTTGCGCGGGAGCGCTTCGGTGCGGGTCGATGTTTTTATTTTCCGATCGATCTGCCGTGGGTGGTGCGCGGCGCCTTGCGGGTGTTGCGGCCCCGCGTGCTCGTGCTGGCGGAGAGCGAGCTGTGGCCGAATCTGCTGGCGGAGTGCTCCGGGCAACGGCTTCCCGTGGTGGTGGTGAATGCGCGTGTTTCCGATCGCTCACTTCCACGTTATCTGCGGCTGCGCCGGTGGTGGCGGCCGTTTCTGGAAATGCTGACCGTGGTGCTGGCGCAGAGCGCGGAGGACGCGCGGAGATTTGTGGCGATCGGGGTGCCGGAGGCACGTGTGCGGACGAGCGGCAATCTAAAGTTTGACGCGCGACCGCCGCGATCGGCTGCAGTGGTGGAGCAGTTGCGGGCTCGCTTACCGAGCAGAGCGAGGGTGCTGGTGGCGGGTTCGACGCTGGAGGATGAGGAGCGGCTGTTGCTGGAGGCGTGGCCGGCGATCTCCGCGCGGGTGCCGAACGCCGTGATGGTGTTGGCGCCGCGGCATCCGGAGCGGTTCGCGCGGGTGGCTGCGCTGGTGCGTGAAAGAAAGCTGGCCCTGATCGAGCGTTCTGTGTGGGACGGCGGCGCTGTCGCTGCCGGAAGCGTGTTTCTGCTGGATTCGATTGGCGAGCTGGCCAGTGTGTATGGGCTGGCGACGCTCGCGTTTGTTGGCGGCAGCCTGGTGCCGGCGGGAGGACACAATCCGCTGGAGCCGGCGCAGTTTGCGGTGCCGGTGGTGATGGGACCGCACTATGAGAACTTCCGTGACGCGGTAGGGCTGTTGCGTAACGCGAATGCGTTGGGCGTGCTGGAGCGGTCGAGCGTGGGTGAAGGGATCGCAGCGTTGCTGGAGGATACGAATGCAGCGGCGAGCATGGGAGCGCGCGCCAAGAAGGTCTTTGCAGAGCAGGCCGGAGCCACGCAGCGCGCAGTGGAGGCAGTCGTGCAACTGCTTGCGGAAGGCAACGCGTGAAGCGCGCGGTGTGGCCGCTGTGGCCGCTGGTTCCTGTGTATGGCGCAGTGCAGGCGCTGAACAGTATCGCGTATACGCGCGGATGGCGGCGCACTGCGCGGCTCGCATGGCCGGTGGTGAGCGTTGGCAATCTGTCCGTAGGTGGTGCGGGGAAGACGCCATTTGTGATTGCGCTGGCCCGAGCATTGACCGAACGCGGATGGGGAGTCGACGTGCTGTCGCGGGGGTATGGGCGAGCGACGGACGCCGTGGAGCGCGTTGGCGCGCAGGGCGTGGATGAGCCCGCGAAGCGCTATGGAGATGAGCCGTGGCTGATGGTCGAACGTGCGCAGGTGCCGGTGTTCGTCGGACGCGAGCGCGCCGCTGCCGGCCGGCTGGCGGAGGCAACGCTTGTAGACGCGAGTGGCCGGCCCAACGTCCATCTACTGGATGACGGGATGCAACACCGTGTACTCGCCCGGGATGCGGAGATCGTGCTGTTGCATCGCTCGGATTTCGAGACGACGCTGTTGCCTGCGGGCCGCCTGCGCGAACCGCTGGCTGCCCTGGAGCGTGGGGATTTTGTAGTGCTGCTGGAGGAGGATGCGGCGATGGCGGAGCGGGCGCGGCGCTGGATGCGTGCGGACGCGCAGCTGTGGACGATCCGGCGCGAGCTGGAACTGCCCATGCTGCCGGGAGCGGCGGTGGCGTTCAGCGCGATTGCGCATCCCGAGGAGTTTGCGGATGGATTGCGGGCCAAGGGCGTGGCGATTGCGGCGGCACATGCGTGGCGCGATCATCATCGCTTTACGGATCGGGACGTGACGATGCTGTGTGACGCAGCTCGGAAGCATGGCGCACGATGCTTTGTGACCACGGAGAAGGACCTGGTACGGCTGGCTGCAGCGCAGCGTGCGCGGCTGGAACGGATTGCGCCGCTGATCGCAGCGACGCTGACGGTGCGGCTGGTAGACATAGCCCGGGTCATGTCTACGCTGGAGGAGCGTCTCAAGCGGAGCATCGCGTGAGAGAATCATCGGTTGCGACCCCACGATAATCCGCAAAACAAGAGACTGCGCGTACTGGTGGTGCGACTGGGCGCGATGGGAGATGTGCTGCACGCGATGCCAGCAGTGGCAGCATTGCGGGCACTGCTGCCCGACTGTCATCTGGGCTGGGTAATCGAGCCACGATGGGCGCCGTTGCTGACGGCAAATAGAGCCGCTCCGCGCACGGCGGCAATGCCGCTGGTCGATGTGGTGCACACGGCCAATGCGCGTGGGTGGGCACGGCAGCCGCTGTCGCCAGCGACATGGCGCGCGATGCGTGCACTCCGCGGCGAGCTACTTGCACAGCGGTATGACCTAGCGATCGATCTGCAGGGTGCGGTGCGTTCGGCAATGATCGGAAGAGCTTCTGGAGCGGAGCTGGTGGGTGAGGCCGCGCCACGCGAGGGACCGGCGAAGTGGTTGTTCAAACGCCGCGTGCCAACGCGGGGTGTGCATGTGATTGAGCAGGCGGCGGAGGTGGTGGCCGGAGCTACGGGTTTGCAATTATCGCCCGAAGTGCCGCCGCTGTCGGTGGATTGCGCGGCAGAGTCGCGGATCGCGGCGATGTTTCCAGATAGGAAGCCTTTGGTGCTGCTGCATCCTGGTGCCGGGTGGGGTGCCAAGCGCTGGCCTGTGGAGCGCTACGGTAGAGTTGCTGCGGCGTTGGCAGCCCGCGGGTATGAGGTGGTGGTGAACTGCGCGCCGGGGGAAGAGGCGCTGGCGTCCGATGTGGCGCGAAACGGCGCTGGCGCGGCGCGGCAGATTGCAACGAACATGCAAGAATTGATCGCAATGACCAGACGTTGCGCGTTGGTGATCGGCGGGGACACGGGGCCGGCGCATCTGGCGTGCGTGTTGGGTAAGCCCGTGGTGGGCATCTATGGGCCGACCGATCCTGCACGCAACGGACCATGGATGTTCGAAGACGGAGGGGCGCCGTTTCGCGTGCTGCGGCATCCGGAGAGTCGGCGTGATCACGCGCGGCGCAGTGCGCCCGAGGCGGGGCTGCTGACGATTGAGCCGGAAGAGGTGCTGGCCGCAGCGGATGAACTGCTGGGGGCAAGAGAGAGCCCGGCAGGCAGTTCGGCGGTGCAGGCTTGAGCATCAGCTGGACGCGCATCGCGCGTCGCATTCGGGTGCCCATGGGATTTGTGTTCGCACTGTTCTTCCTGCTGACAGCGCATCCCTCGGCGCACTCATTGCTGTGGAGTCTGCTGGGTACTGTACCGGGCCTCGCGCTGCGTGTGTACGCCTCAGGCTATGTGACGAAGAACACTGAACTGACGACAACCGGTCCCTATGCGTATACGCGCAATCCTCTGTACCTGGGTTCGATGCTGATTGCGTTTGGCTTTGCGGTGGCGGCGCATAGCTGGTGGATCGCATTGGCGCTGGCGGTGTTGTTCGCGCTGATCTATCTTCCGACCATCCGCTCGGAGGAGGAATTTCTGCGTGGTCAATTCAGCGACTATGACGATTATGTGAGACGCGTACCGCGGCTGCTTCCGCGGCTGATGCAAGCATCTACGATGAACAGCGATGGTGCAAGGGGCGGCGGATTCTCCGGCGCGCTCTATCGCAAGCACCGCGAGTACAATGCGGCCCTGGGCTCACTTACTATCTACGCTGTGCTGTTGCTGAAACTATTCGTGTGGCACAGGGCATTGTTCCTGCCATCGTGAGATAGCGGAGTTATTCATGCGAGTACAGCATTCTCGAAGAGAAAACCTTGGCATTTGCTGCCGGCTGACGTACTAACTGCAAGGGAAATGCATTCGCGGCTGAGAGACAACGCGATGCGTGAGGGACCTATTTGAGACGACTGCCTGTGTTTTTTTTCGGATTGCTGCTCCCGATGGCAGCCGGAGCTCAGCCGATACCCACAATCCCTGCGCCGCAGCAGCAATATCTGCCGCAGCATCAGACGCTCTCTTACGGAGTGGACTGGCGTGTCTTTCCCGCAGGGACGGCAACCTTCCACGTGGAGAGCGATGGGACAATGCAGCGGATACAGGCGAACGGTGACTCTATTGGGGCGGTGAGTCTGCTGTTCAAAGTAGTGGATCGCTTCCAGTCATCATTTGACCGGCGCACTGGCTGCTCGCAGACCTTTGCCAAGCAACTGCAGGAGGGACGCCGGCAGATTGTGAGCACGCTGCAGTTCCAGTACGGCGCGCGCAAGCAGGTGCTGGATGAGAAAAACGTGGTGAAGGGCACGAGCCGGCATTTGGAGGCTCCAATTCCGGAGTGCGTGAGCGACTTGATGTCGGCGATCTTTGTTGCCGGCGCGCAACCACTTGAGGTGGGACAGAACTTCGCATTGCCGATTGCCGATGCGATGCGGGTGATCGCTGTGACCTTCAAAGTGGAGGCGCGCGAAGAGGTCAAGACGCCCGCGGGAACATTTCAGACCATACGCGTGGAGCCAACGGCGGATGCTGGCGTGGTGAAGAACCGCGGGAACATCTGGATCTGGTACTCGGACGACAATCGACATCTGCCAGTGCAGATGCGGGCGCGGCTCTTCTGGGGCACTATTACGTTGCGGCTGACGAGTGTGGAGCAGAAGTAGGCTGACGATATATGCGCGTGGATTGGGTCGGGCTGCGTGAGTAGAGTTCGATGAGCGGAATCCGGAAACCGTCCTCGATCGCGAGACATAGCAATCTGCCGCTGCTCGGCCGCTCGCGGCTGATGTCGTTTTACCAGCGGCGAGCGACGCGGCTTGACCCGGAGTTGCCGCGTCCGCAGCTGGCGGCGTTTCTACCGCACCAGAGCTGGCGCTGGATCTCTAGCTACACGCGGCAGATGTTGCGGCCGCGGTATGGGCCATATCCGGTATATGAAGGCAGCAGAGAGAACGGCATTTATCCGCTGCGCAGCACGAGCGGCGAAGGCGTGGTGCGCATCTCGATTGCGAGCGACTGGGCCAACGGCCCGCAGGAGTCGGCGCAGGTGGCCGAAGCGATGGCCGCGGGTGCGCCGGATTACACCATCCATCTTGGAGACATTTACTACGTCGGCGACGATAGCGAGGTCCGAGAGAATTTCCTCGGCGTGGCGGCGACCCGGTTTTCACCGGTGGCATGGCCGAAAGGCGCGGTAGGCACATTTGCACTGCCGGGAAATCACGAAATGTATGGTGGTGGCGGCTCATACTTTACCAAGGTGCTGGAATATTGCGAGACGGGCGAGGGTGGTCCGCAGAGAGCGAGCTACTTCTGTCTGGAATCGGAGCATTGGCGCATTCTTGGCCTGGATACGGGTTACAACTCCGTGGGGCTGCCGGTGCTGGGATGGATTCCCGGGGTGAATCAACTGCGCTGGGTGCACGCAGACTGCCGCATGGAGGATGGCCTGATCGCGTGGCTGCATGAGACGGTGCGGCCACAGGAGAGGCGGAAGGCGACG
>JBJMGC010000049.1:0-31877 GCA_045808105.1 Acidobacteriaceae bacterium
ATTACGAAGGGCGCATCATCCTGGCGGAAGCCAACCAATGGCCGGCGGATGTGCGCCCGTATTTTGGCGAAGGTGACGAGTGCCATATGGCATTTCACTTCCCGCTGATGCCGCGCATGTACATGGCGCTGCGCCAGGAGGACGCGCTGCCCATCACGGAGATCATGTCGCAGACGCCGGATATCCCGAATAACTGCCAGTGGGGAATTTTCCTGCGCAACCATGACGAGCTCACGCTGGAGATGGTGAGTGACGAAGAACGCGACTACATGTACTTCGCCTACAGCGCCGATCCGCGGATGCGCATCAACATCGGAATCCGCCGCCGGCTGGCGCCTCTGGTGGACAACAATCGCCGCCGCATCGAATTGCTGAACAGCCTGCTCTTCTCCTTCCCAGGCACGCCAATTCTCTATTACGGCGACGAGATCGGGATGGGGGACAACATCTATCTCGGCGACCGCAATGGCGTGCGCACGCCGATGCAGTGGACGGGCGATCGCAATGCGGGCTTCAGCCGCGCCGTTCCAGCCAAGCTCTTCTCGCCGGTGGTCATGGATCCGGTGTGGGGCTACGAGGCGATCAATGTGGAGGCGCAGCAGAGCGATCCTTCCAGCCTGCTGAGTTGGATGCGCAACATGATCGCGCTCCGCAAACTGTTCCGCGTTTTCGGGCGAGGCTCGCTGAAGTTCCTGCACCCATCGAACCGCAAAGTGCTGGCATATGTGCGCGAGGATGGCGATGAGCGCGTGCTGTGCGTCGCGAATCTGTCGAGGTTTCCGCAGCCGGCGCAGCTCGATTTGTCGGAATACGCCGGGCTCATACCGGTCGAGATGCTGGGCTATGTCGAGTTTCCGAAGATCGAGAAGGCCCCCTATTCGATTACGTTGAACCAGTATGGTTTTCTCTGGCTGGAGCTGCAGGGCGCGCTCGAGCCAGAGGAGCCGGAGCTGCCGGCGGATGCGGGGCTGCGCCTGCAGCACGCGGCCGATTGGAAGACGGTGTTGGCGGGCGCGGCGCGCGAACGGCTGGAGCAGGAATGGCTGCCGGCATTTCTACCCAAACAGCGCTGGTTCGGCGCCAAGTCGCGGCAGATCTCCACGACCGCTGTTCACGATTGGGGACGCATGGGCGATGACGCGCTGGCCTTGGTCGAGATCACGTATGCCGGAGGCGATCGCGATACGTATTTCGTTCCGCTGTCGATCACGGTCGGCGCGGCGGGAGACGCCATCGCGAAAAATCACGCCAATGCCATATTGGCGACGGTGAGGACCCCGGATGGAAACGGCTATCTGCATGACGGGATGTTCGATGACGAGACTGCACGCGAGCTCCTGACGCTGATCGGGGATGCGGGCGACGTGACGATGCAGCATGGCAAAGTGTGCGGAGTGCCGAGCGCGCATTTCGCGGAGCTGCGGGGTGACGAGACGCTGGAGCCGCGGCGCGGGTCGGCAGAACAGAGCAACACATCGATCCTTTTCGGCAGCCGGCTGATCCTGAAGGTTTTTCGCCGCCAGCAGGCCGGGCCGAACCCCGATACGGAGATTGGCCGATACCTTACCGAGCACAGCGGATTTCGCGCGATTGCGCCCTTTGGCGGCTCAGTGGAATATCGCCCATTGGCGCCGGTAGCAGAAGAAACGGCAACCGCGACGCTAACCATGCTGCAGGGCCTGGTACCGAACGAGGGCGACGGCTGGGAATGGACGCTGGAAGATCTGCAGCGCTACTTCGAGCAGGTTTCCGTTGTTCAGATGCCGGAGGAGCGTTTTCCGCGAGCGAACGTGGCGCTCACCGAGATGAGTGAGCATCCGGAGAACGAATGGACGCGCGATCATGTGGGGACGTACCTGGATGCGGCGGCGCTGCTGGGCCGGCGCACGGCGGAGATGCATCTGGCACTGGGCCAGCCAACTCACGATGAGGCATTCGCTCCGGAGCCAATGACGGAGATGGATTTGTCGCTGCTGCGCGCCGGGCTTTCCGAGCACTCGAATGCCGCCTTCGACGCGTTGCGGCAGAACCTCTCCCGGCTGCCGACGGAGGTGGAAGAGATGAGCGGGCTGGTGCTCAGCCGGCGCCGCCTGGTGGCGGAGCGGTTGGGCCGCGTAGGCGATCTTTCCTCCGCAGGACTACGCACACGGGTGCATGGGGATTACCATCTCGGTCAGGTGCTACGCTCGCGCGGCGACTTTGTCATTCTGGACTTCGAGGGCGAGCCGGCGCGGTCGCTGTTGGAGCGGCGCGCAAAGCAGTCGCCGATGAAGGATGTGGCCGGGATGCTGCGCTCGTTCAGTTACGCGGCCTACTCCGGGCTGATGCGCATGCTGACGCGCAGGCCGGGCGATGCGGATCGATTGGAGCCCTGGGCGCGACTGTGGGAGCAGGCGGCATGCAGCGCATTTCTGCGGACCTACAGGCTGACCATGAAGGGCGCCGGTGGATTGATGGTTCCGGCGGACACGGAGGCGTTTGAGCAGTTGCTGGAGATCTACATGCTCGACAAGGCGCTCTATGAATTGATGTACGAGTTGAACAACCGGCCGGCGTGGGTGCGCATTCCGCTCGCCGGCATTCTGGCTCTGCCGCTGAGATAGCGGTGACTTTGCAGGACGATTTCCGACGGACGAAACCGAGAGCGTTTGCTGATACTGTGAACAGCGGAGATTGTCTCGGCGTGAGCTTAAGTTGGTCGGTCGACACCGACAGGGAAAATGCTCTATGGCGAAGGTAGAGGTCGAGCAGGAGACTGGAGGGCAAAGCCCGAGCTCCTCGCAAGCAGAATTGGTGGTGGGTCTGCCTGGCCTGGTGGACGTTGCGCACCTGAAGGCCACCGCGGCGCAATGGACGGGGAGCGGGCGCCACATTGCCGTGGTGTTGCCTTGCGTGCCGGGCATGAGCGAGGGCCGCGAGAGGCTGGGCGAAACGGGCGACGTGTGGCTGGTGGCGCGGGAGGTCACTGCAGTTGCCGCCGCAACCGCGCCGTGGCTGGGGCAGCCTGTGGTTTATTCCGCGCTGCTGGCCCAGGCGGAATCACTGGGCGCGGGTGCGTGCGTCATTCTGAATCCAGACCTGGCGGCCTTCACGCCTCCCGCGATCGATGCGCTGCTCGGGCCCATTCGCGAAGATCAATGCGACCTGGCCATGCCGCTGTATCGCGCGGGGCCCTTTGATGGGCTGCTGAATCAAGCCATCCTCGCTCCGGTGACACGCGCGCTCTACGGTAAGCGGGTGCGCTATCCGCTGGCGCAGGATTTTGCAGTTTCAGCCGGCTTTCTGCCGGGACTTCGGCAGAGGATGAGCACACCGGCAGCAGGACAGGGGCTGCTCTGGCCGGCAACCGAAGCCGTGCTGCGCGATAAGAAAGTGTGTCAGGTGTCGCTGCCGGTCCATCACGATTACCCAACTGCGGGCTTGGATCTGCCGACACTGCTGCAGCAGATCGTCGGGCCGCTGTTTGCGGATATGGATCATCATGCGAGCTTATGGCAGCGGGTGCGCGCCTCGCACTCTGTTGCGGAGAGTGGTGGCGAGCCCGGCGAAGCGCCGGCCGCCAGCTCGCCCGATCCGCGGCCGATGGTGGAGGCCTTTCAGTTGGGCCAGCGCAACCTGCAGGAATTGTGGTCCCTGGTGCTTCCGCCGGTGACCCTGTTGGAGTTGAAGAAGCTGAGCCGTCAGCCCCTGGAGAGCTTCCGCATGCCGGATGCGCTGTGGGCTCGCGTGGTCTATGATTTTGCGCTGGCCTACCGGCTGCGCACATTAAGCCGCGGGCATTTGCTGGGTGCGATGGCGCCGCTCTATCTGGGGTGGGTGGGCTCGCGGGTGCTGGAGATAGAAAGCGGAGTGCCCACTGGTCCGCGCCAGGAGCAACTGGAGCGCACATTTGAACAGAACAAGCCGTACCTGGTGCAGCGCTGGCGCTGGCCGGACCGCTTCAATCCGTAGCTCAAAGAACGATAGAGCAGAGCGTGGGAGGAAAAGATCGAATGTGGAACCAAGTCAGCAGTACGCTGAGCAATTCGATGGCGCAGGCGATGGGGCGTTTCGCCTCATTGCTGCCGGGCATCCTGGCTTTTCTGGTGGCGGTGCTGCTGTTCTCGCTGATTGGCTTGCTGCTGGCCTGGCTGGTGCGGCGTATCCTCATCGCGCTTCGATTCGACGAGCGCATGGGCCGCGGCACGGAGGCGGTGACGGAATGGTCGCCGCGCCAGACCCCCGCCGGGCTGGCGGCACGGCTGGTCTTTTGGGTCTTCGTGGTCACCGGCATCGCTGTCGGCGCCGATGCCTTCGGCGCTTCGTCCCATTCGAGCCTGGCGGAAGGGCTGCTCGCGTACCTGCCTAAGCTGCTGAGTGCCGGAGTCATTCTGCTGGTCGGCAATATCGTGGCGCGGTTTCTCTCTCGCGGCGTGCTCATCGGCGCCGTGAACATGAATCTGCAGTACGCCCGTCTGCTCAGCCTGGGGGTGAAGTGGATGGTGCTGGTGTTGACCGCGGCGATGGCGCTAGATCACTTGCAGATCGGCCAGAAGATCGTCGATATCGCCTTCGCCATTCTCTTCGGCGGCATCGTGTTTTCTCTCTCGCTTGCGGTGGGGCTGGGATCGCGGGATCTGGTAAGCCGCTCCATTGAACGTGAGACCTCCCGCGCGGCGGCGGCGCCCGCGCAGGAGGAGGAGCCGTTGCGGCACTTCTGAGTTGCGGCACTTCTGGCAGATGAGTGCCGCAGTTCCCGTTCAACTGTGACCTTCAACTGTGACCTTCAACTGTGACCTTCAACTGTGACCAAGGACCGGATGCGGTTCGTACGGCTCTTGGAGGGAGTGGATCTCTTCCGGCGTGAGTTTCACGTCCAGAGCATGGATAGCGTCCTCAAGGTGCTGGAGCCTGCTTGCGCCGATGATCGGCGCGCTCACTCCCGGTTGAGCCAGCACCCAGGCTAGCGCCACCTGGGCATTGTTGATACCACGCTTCTTTGCAATCTCGGTGACGCCATCGACGACATCGAAGTCCGAGTTTTTGTAGTACAGTCCGTGCGCGTATTCATCAGTCTTGGCGCGCAGGGTGCCTCCCGCGTTATCACCGCGCTTGCGGCTGCCGGTCAGAAAGCCCCGAGCCAGCGGGCTCCAGGGGATCAGCCCAACCTTCTCCGCGCGGCATAGCGGGATCATCTCGCGTTCCTCCTCGCGGTAGACCAGGTTGTAGTGATTCTGCATAGTGACGAAGCGGGCGAGGCCGTTCTGGCGGGAGAACTCGAGCATCTTGAGGAATTGCCACGTGAACATGGACGACGCGCCGATATAGAGCGCCTTGCCGGAGCGGACCACGGCATCCAGCGCCTCGAGCGTCTCTTCGATCGGCGTCTCCGGATCGAAGCGGTGGATCTGATAGAGATCGACGTAATCCGTTCCCAGGCGGCGCAGGCTGGCGTCGATGGAGTGCAGGATATGTTTGCGCGAGAGCCCGCGATCGTTCGGGTCATCGCTCATTTTATTGAAGACTTTGGTGGCGATCACCAGCTTGTCGCGACCTGGGCCGAACTCCTTCAGCGCCTTGCCAGTGATCTCCTCACTGCGGCCCACCGAGTACATATCGGCTGTATCGAAGAAGTTGATGCCCGCCTCCAGCGCACGGCGGAAGAAGGGAAGCGACTCTTCCTCCTCCAGCACCCATTCGCGCCACTGCTTGGAACCGTATGTCATCGCTCCCAGGCAGATGCGGGAGACTTTCGTTCCGGTAGAACCGAGATTCACGTAATCCATAGACTCTCCTTGAGAGGTTGGATTGCGGGAGATCGCTTTGCGATTCGCGCGTCGCCCGAATAGCAGCGAAAGGCACAAATCAGCGCGTCCGGAAATGGAAGCTGCGAGAGGAAGCTAGGCGATGCTGACTTCGGTGTAGGTGCCGATGACCTCGTGCAGAGTGGCGCATATCTCGCCGACGGTTGCGTAGGCACGCACGCAGTCCAGGATGCAGGGCATGGTGTTCGCGGAAGAAAGCTGGGCCGGCTTCGTTGCCGGCTCCTGCGCGGCGGCGGCTCGAAGTGCTTGGAGCGTACGCATTTTCAGCGCCTGCAGGAAATTTCGGAACCTGCCCTCGCAATTACGTACGCGGTCCCGGGTTCATCCAGCCCGATATCGGCGTGGTGCTTAAAGCACCCCCGCTGAAAGCACCCCAAGACCGACAGCCGTAAAGTGAAATTTTGGACTAAACTGGCGGCACCATTCAAGCAAGGTCTTTGAGATGCTCCACATAAGTGTCTAGTCGAAGAACAATCTGGCGACTGGTGTTCCCCGTGGCGCTCCTTGCGCTACTGATTGGGACAACATTGGGGGTTGCGTGGCATCATCATGCAACTTCCTCGCCCGATACTTGTCCGATCTGCCATCTGAGTCATCAAGCTATTGAACCGGCGCCGGCAAACGCTCGCGTCTCTGTTCTGGCGCCAACGGGATCTGCGCCCGAACTTCAGCACCTTAGCTTCACCCGGGCTCCCTCCGCGCGGCACTTGCCTCCGCGAGCTCCTCCCGCATAGCGGCTGCCCGCTTCCGTGCCGTTCCGGCACGCCAAATCTTTACCGCCCTCACAACGAAGGCTGCTCATGCGTTTACAACGTTTGTGTGTTCCATTTTTGCTGGTCGCAACTTCTTTGATTGGAGCTGCGGGCGCGCAATCCACGTCTGGGCAAACTCCGTCGCCTCCGCAAGCACAAAGGCTGGCGCAGAAACCCGGAGCAGTGGTCATAACACTGGACGATGCCATTCAGATGGCGCTACGCCACAATCACAACATGCTGGCGGCACGCACCACGATTCAGCAGAGCGAAGCCGAGGAAATCACGGCGAATCTGCGTCCCAACCCGGTGCTCTTGGGCGATGCGCAGTTTCTTCCCTTCTTCCAACCCAGTCAATTCAGCTCCGATTACATCAACAATACGGCGCAGTTCGATCTAGGTGTCAGCTATCTGTTTGAGCGCGGGAATAAGCGGCAACATCGTTTGCAGGCGGCCAGGGATCAGACATCCGTAACGCGGTCGCAGGTGGAAGACAATGAGCGCAGCCTTGCCTTCAGCGTGGCCTCGCAGTTCATCAATGTTGAGCTCGCTGAATCGACGCTGGAAGTGGCCAATGAGGACCTGAAGAGCTTCCAGAATACGGCGGATGTCAGCGAATCGCGATACAAAGCAGGCGACATCAGCGAAGACGATCTGCTCAAGATCAAGCTTCAATTGCTTCAATTCCAGACCGATGTCTCGGCGGCGAAACTGGCCAGGGTCCAGGGGCTCTCCGACCTGCGGCAGCTACTCGGATATGAATCGATAAACGCGGACTACGACGTAGCCGGCAGCTTCGAATACCAGCCGGTCAAGGGCAACGTGGAAGACTTTCAGGCAAAAGCGTTGCAAATGAGGCCGGACCTGCGGGCAGCACAGCAGGGAGTCGCCGCCGCGAAGAGCCAATACCAATTGCAGAAAGCGATCAGCAAAAAAGACGTTACAGGACAGGTCAGCTACACCCACCTGAGCGATATCAATAATGTCTCATTGTTTGGACAGATACCCCTGTCGATCTTCGATCGCAACCAGGGAGAGATTGCACGCACCGGCTACACCATTACGCAAGCGCAGGAGCAGGAGAAGTTCACGAGTGGGCAGGTGCTGACCGATGTGCGGGACGCGTTTGAAACTTTGCGCTCGAATGACCAGATAATTGGCGTCTATCGTTCGGGTTATCTGGATGAGGCAAAGCAGTCCCGCGATATCAACGAGTATTCCTATAGGCACGGTGCTGCAAGCCTGCTTGACTATCTCGACGCCGAGCGAAGCTATCGGGCAACACAACTCGCCTACCGTCAGGCGCTCGCTTCCTATCTGATCGCGTTCGAACAGCTTCGCCAAGCAGTAGGAACCAGGAGCTTGCCATGACGATGACGCCCGCCATCCGCCGCAATCGCAGACTGCAAAGTGTCGCGGTGCTCACCTTCGCAATTGTCCTCACCGCATGCAGCTCCAGGGATCGCGAGCATGCGAACAAAATGACATCTTTCTCCGCGACGGCATCGAGCTCCTCGATCCCCCAGCTTTTCACAATTCCGCAAGACCAGATTTCGCACGTGCAGGTTGTCACAGTGCAGCCCTCCACGCTGACGCGCACGCTCCGGCTTACGGGTGCTGTGGCGTACAACGCTTTCAAGACCACGCCGGTCATCACGCAGGTCGGAGGGCCGGTCAGCCGGATTCTGGTGGTGCCGGGGCAGAAGGTCAAGATCGGTCAACCCATGTTGGACGTGAGCAGCCCCGACTATTCGCAGTTGCTGGATGCCTATCTGAAAGCGGCGGACTCCTATCGCCTCGCACAGAGGAACTACACACGGGAAACGGATCTGTATCAGCACCATGCTGTTGCCCAGCGCGATCTTGAGCAGGCCGAATCGGATCGCAACCAGGCCCAGGCGGATTTGAATGCGGCGGAGCAGGGCATGAAAATCCTCGGAATAAAAAATCCGGCTGATCTCGCGAAGACCACAAGCTCGGCCGAAATTCCCGTCCTTGCGCCCATCGGTGGCGCGGTTGTGGAGCGCCTTGTCTCGCCCGGTCAAGTTGTGCAGGCGGGTCAGACGCAAGCTTTCACCATCTCCGATCTCAGCACCGTGTGGGTGCTCGCAAATGTCTATCAGGCAGACCTCGCCTACGTGCGCAGCGGCGACGAGGTCTCAGTGCAAACCGATGCGTATCCGGGCACATTTCACGGCAGGATCTCCTATGTGTCACCGGCGGTTGATCCCAACACCAGGACGCTCCAGGCACGCATTGTGGTCGACAACCTCGGCGAGAAATTAAAGAGAGATATGTACTGCACGGTCACCGTGACAGCAGGTTCTATTTCCAACGCCATTGCCGTGCCTGACTCGTCCGTACTGCGCGATGAAAATAATCAGCCGTTCGTCTACGTTGCCGTCGGAGCCAACCAGTTTGGCAGGCGCGATGTAGAAATCGGCCAGAACCAGAATGGTCAGACGCAGATCCTGAAGGGCATTTCCGTTGGAGAACGAGTTGTAGGCGACGGCAGCTTGTTTCTTCAGTTTGCTAATTCGCTGCAACACTGAGGAGCGAGCTTCGAATGATCCATCACATCGTCCAGTTCGCGCTACGGCAACGGCTGTTGGTCCTGCTGCTGACTGTATTCATTGTCATTGGTGGCACGATCTCGTTTCACCATATGCCGGTAGACGCCTACCCCGATCTCGCTCCGCCAATGGTTGAAGTGATCACCCAATGGCCCGGTCATGCCGCCGAAGAAGTCGAGCGTCTGGTGACGATTCCGACGGAAGTGGAGATGAACGGTGTTCCGAAAATGTCGGTCATGCGCTCGATATCGCTCTATGGGCTATCCGACGTCAGAATGACTTTCGATGAAGGCACCGATGACTACTTTGCGCGCCAACAAGTCTTCGAGCGCTTGAGCGGGGTGACTTACCCGACCGGTGTCACTCCGACCCTCGCGCCGCTCGCAAGCCCATCGGGGCTGGTCTATCGCTATGTCATCGATAGCCCCGACCGCACACCGCAGGAACTCAAGGTCTATGAGGACTGGGTCATCGAGCGCGAATATAAGCAGGTGCCAGGGGTTGCGGATGACTCCGGCTTTGGTGGGACAGTCATGCAGTATCAGGTGCTGCTCGACCCGGCAAGGCTCTATGCCTATCACATCACGGTTCCGACGATCGTCCAGCAGCTTTCGGTCAACAATTCGAACGCTGGAGGCGGCTTCTATTCGCAGGGAGGCCAGTTCTATTACGTCCGTGGCCTTGGGCTCGTCCGTGATACCGCGGATATCGGCGACGTTATCGTGGGCACGCAAAATGGCGTGCCGGTGCGTATCCGCGACATCGGGGATGTGACTATCGGGCACGCTCCGCGCCTCGGCGAATTCGGCTTCAACAAAACGGATGACGCCGTCGAAGGCGTCATCATGATGCGCCGCGGCGAGCAAACGCAGAATGTCCTGAAGGCTGTGGAAGCCAAAACCCAGCAGCTCAACGAACATATCCTGCCAGCCGACATAAAAATACACCCGTACTACGACCGCAGCGATCTCGTCCAGCTGACGATCGACACAGTCGAACACAACATGCTGTTGGGGATGACTCTCGTCCTCATCGTCCTTCTGGCCTTTCTGGTCAGCATGCGTGCCGCTGTCATCGTTGCGCTCACTATTCCTTTGGCTCTCCTTTTTTCCTTTATTTTCCTGCATGCGCGAGGAATCGCGGCCAACCTGCTCTCCATCGGCGCAATTGACTTTGGCATTCTCATCGACGGCACCCTGGTGATGGTCGAAAATATTTTTCGCGAGTTAGGGGCGCGTGAACGTCAGAGTTACAAGCTGGAAGAGGTAATTCTGGCAGCCGCGAAGGATGTGGATCGCCCCATCTTTTATTCTGTCGCGGTCATCATCGCAGGGTATCTACCTATCTACGCACTCACCGGACCGTCCGGGAAACTCTTCAGGCCGATGGCTGATACGGTAGCGATTGCGCTCATCGGGGCGCTACTCCTGACACTGACATTCGTTCCCGTCATGTGCGCATACTGGTTCAAGCGGGGTGTGCGCGAGCGCGTAAACAAACCCTTTGAATGGGTTCGCGATAAATACGCCGGAGAGCTGGAATGGTGCCTTGACCATCCAAAGATGACCATCCTCGCGGCCAGCCTTATTTTTGCCGCTACTCTTCTGCTCATACCATTCATCGGCGGAGAGTTCATGCCGCACTTGGACGAAGGCGCGCTCTGGGTCCGCGCAACCATGCCTTATACCGTTTCCTTTGAGGAAGCGAGCCGGTTCTCTCCCCAGATTCGCAAAATCCTGATGAACTACCCCATGGTCACCGACGTCGGCTCGGAACTAGGCCGCCCGGACGATGGCACGGATCCCACCGGATTCTTCAATGATGAATTCTATGTTGGCCTGAAGCCCTACAACGATGCTTCATGGAAGACAACTTCCATCCATAACAAAGCCGAATTAACCGAGGACATTCAGAACAAGCTCAAGGCATTTCCTGGAGTCATCTTCAACTACACACAACCCGCCGAAGACGCCGTGGACGAGGCGCTCACCGGACTCAAGAGCGCGCTTGCGGTAAAGGTCTATGGCCCTGACTTGAACGTGCTGCAGAGCAAGGCACTCGAAATCAAGCGCCGCCTCGCGCAGGTGCCTGGATTCACGGAACTCACCGTCGTACGCGAGCTCGGCCAGCCCAGCCTTCTCATCGATGTCGATCGCGACAAGATTGCACGTTACGGCATTAACGTTGCAGATGTAGAAGCAGTGGTACAGGCTGCGGTCGGCGGCCAGGCAGCGACCCAGGTCATCCAAGGTGAAAAACTGTTCGACCTCGTCGTACGCATGAAGCCGGAGTTCCGGGAAAACGCTCAGCAGATAGGCAATCTTCTCGTAGGCACACCGACAGGCCAGCAAATTCCGCTCAGCGAGCTATCAAACATTCACGAAGCTGCCGGTGCATCATTTATCTATCGCGAAAACAACTCGCGCTACATCGGCGTGCAGTACAGTATTGCAGGACGTGACTTGGAACGCGCGGTGAACGATGGGCAAGATGCCATTGCCGATCTTGCTAAAACGCTGCCGCCGGGATATCGGCTCAGCTGGGGCGGCGAATACGGCGAGTTCCTTGAAGCCAAGCACCAGATGGAACTGATTGGGCCGCTGGCATTGCTCATCATTTTCATGATTCTGTTCGCCCTCTATGGCAACTTCAAATTCCCACTGACCATTGCGCTCGGCGTGGTGCTCACCGAACCGGTGGGCGCCTTGATAGCCCTCAGGTTGACGCATACACCATTCAGCGTCTCAGCGGCTCTGGGACTGCTTGCGCTGATGGGGGTTTCCGTCGAAACGGCCGTCATTCTCGTGTCCTACATCAACAAGCTGCGTCTCGAGAACAAAGACATTCGCACCGCCACCCGCGAAGCTTCTTTGCTTCGCTTGCGGCCCATTATGATGACCGCCCTGGTCGCCTGCCTGGGTCTTCTCCCCGCTGCGCTGTCCACCGGCATTGGCTCCGACACGCAAAAGCCGTTCGCCATCGTCATCGTCGCCGGCCTGGTTTCGCGGCTCTTCCTCGGCTTCTTCGTCAACCCGGTCCTGTACGAGATGGTCGCCCGGACTGGGGACGTCCTCCAGGTGTGATTTGGAGTCGCCATCAATGCCGTCCGCTGTGTCGGCACCCTCAGGCCTTGCGCAAAGCTCTAGGCTTTACAGCGCTGCTCTTCGTTAACCCCAGCCGTTCCCCCGAAGGCGCGCCGGTTGTCTGGCGAATGATGAGACTGGTCTCTACGGGCCGGATGGTGTGACGGGCGGACCCCGGCTCGATGCGGTGACGCAGAGTGGAAAATGCGACCTGTGCGATATCAGCGCAGGACATACGCACCGTGGTAAGCGGCGGCAGAATGAACTGAGCGATATGCACGTCATCGAAGCCGATGACCGAGAGATCCGCGGGTGCCTGCTTGCCCGCCTCAAAGAGGCAATGCAACACTCCGATTGCGGTGAGGTCGTTGGAACAGACCACAGCCGTCGGCGGGTTTGCTTTGCCCAGAAGCCTCGCCATCGCGGTCATTCCACCTTCCAGTGTGTGGTCGCCTTCGATCATGAGGTCAGCGCGTATTTTCATATGGGACCCGCGCATTGCTTTCTCGAATGCATCACGCCGGAGACGCGCAGAAGCCTGCTCCAGGGGACCGCTGACGAAGGCAATGGCCTGGTGTCCGAGATCGACGAGGTGGGCTACGGCTTCCTGGATGCCCTCGTCGTAATTCACGCGCACTGCGTCGATTTTGGGGAAAGCAGGGGCGCCATCCATCACAACTAGAGGAACGGCGTGAGTAGCCAGCTCTTCCAGGATGGGGGCTTCGCGACCAAACATCATCACCGCCACACCTTCGACCTTGCGCTGCAATATGCGGCGAACTGACATCGCGATGCTTCCGGCATCGTTCGGTGTGGAGGCGAGCAGGACTTCATAGCCACTCTCCACCGCAAGCTGCTCGAAGCGCTGGATCAATTCCGGGAAAAAGGGGTTCGTGATTTCCGTGACCATGAGGCCGATGATGTGACTGCGCCCGGACACGAGCGCGCGTGCCTGCGGGTCTGGCTGATAATTCAACTCGCGGACGGCACGCCAGACGCGGTCGGCCATCTCCTGGTTCACCGTGCCTTTACTGTTGGTGACGCGGGAAACTGTAGAAATGGAGACGCCGGCGCGGCGCGCCACGTCGCGGATATCCATCCGGGCGCGCGGCTTGTCCGTTCTTGCACGCTTTTGCATGGGGACGAGTATAGAGGCAGCGGGCCGGTATTCGTCCTAAGAACCTATTCGTTCGCGGTCCCCTGAGAAAACGTTTATTTCTGTATATCCGCTGTGCGATACTGCTTCCCGCGGCCCACGTATGATGCGTCAAGGTCGCCAATTTTCCGCAAGGATTCTGTATGCGCCTGGAAGTCCTCCGCTCCGCAGTACTGGAGGCCAACCTCGAACTCGTCCGCCGGGGACTCGTCCTTTACACATTCGGGAATGCCAGTGGCATCGACCGGGAAAGCGGACTGGTGGCGATCAAGCCGAGCGGCGTGGCCTATGAAGACCTGAAGCCCGCCGATCTGGTGCTGACGGACCTGGACGGAAAGGTTGTTGAAGGCACGCTGCGTCCTTCCTCCGATTTAGGGACGCATCTGTTGCTCTATCGCGAGTTTCCTGCGATTGGCGGTGTCGTGCACACCCATTCGGAATTTGCCACTGCCTGGGCGCAGGCGGGCCGGGAGATTCCTCCTTATGGGACCACGCACGCAGACTACTTCTACGGACCCGTTCCCGTGACCGATGAACTCACTGCCGATGAGGTTGGTGGTGATTACGTACTGAATACGGGCCACGCCATCGTGCGGCGTTTTGCGCGAGGTCCGGCTCCGCTCGATCCGCTGGCAGTGCCGTCAGTCCTGGTTGCCGGGCACGCTCCATTCTGCTGGGGCATCACACCAGCCGCTGCGGCACACAATGCGGTCGTGCTTGAGGCTGTTGCGCGAATGGCCTATTACACCTCAACCCTCAACGCGGCATGCACCGGCGTGGCTCAGCATTTGCTGGATCGCCACTACTTTCGCAAGCATGGCGCCAGCAAAACCTATGGACAGGAGAGTTGATCGCCATTTCCCACGCCATGCCGCTTCCAACACTCTCACAACTCGGGCTCGCTTTCGCGACGCAGTCGCTGGCGCGCCTCGATGCCGTTGACATCCTGGTCATCGCAATCTACTTCGGACTCGTCATCTTCATCGGCTTTTACCTGAAGGGCTCCTCGAACACCAGTGAGGAGTTTTTCATGGCCGGTCGTGAAATGACTGCCTGGATCGCCGGACTCAGTTTTGTCTCGGCCAATCTCGGATCGCTGGAGTTGATGGGCTGGGCCGGATCTGCGTATCAGTACGGCATTCTGGCGACGCACTGGTATTGGATCGGCGCAATCCCGGCGATGCTCTTTCTGGGCATTGTGATGATGCCTTTCTATTACATCTCGAAGACGCATTCCGTGCCGGGTTACCTGCATCTGCGGTACGGGGATGGCGCACGGGCATTGTCAGCCATCAGCTTCGCGTTCATGACAGTGCTGATGAGCGGCATCAACATGTATTCGATGGCGCTGGTGATGAAGGTGGTGCTGGGGTGGAACCTAAACTTCAGCATCTGGGTGTCGTCGATCACCGTTGCCTTGTATGTCGCACTCGGGGGACTGAGATCGGCGATCTACAACGAGGTTCTGCAATTCATCCTCATCTGGGTTGGAGCGCTGCTGGTCCCCATTCTTGGCATGATCGAGGTGGGCGGCTGGACCAACCTGCGCCACCAGATCCAGGTCAACCTCGGCCGGTCCGATTACGTTCACCTATGGAGCACCACCGGCCATTTTCACGACAACCCCATGGGGATCCACTGGACCGGCCTGGTCTTCGGATTGGGATTGGTCATCAGCTTCGGCTATTGGACGACGGATTTCCTGGTGGTGCAGCGCGTACTTTCTGCGCACAATCTGCGTGCGGCGCGCATGGCGCCAATCATCGGGGCTGCCTTCAAGATGGGTGTGCCGTTTATTGTGATTTTGCCCGGGCTGCTGGCCCTTTCCGTGCTGCCGTTCCATCTAGTCGGGGAGACGCAGGCCGTAGCGACCCACATGCACAGCTATAACGAAGTGCTGCCGCTGATGCTGGTGCGCTACTGCGGCCCTGGTCTGCTGGGGCTGGGCGTAACCGCGTTGATCGCCGGGTTCATGTCCGGCATGGCAGGAAATGTCAGCGCCTTCTCCACGGTGTGGACCTACGATCTGTATGGGGCGTTCATCAACAAACACGCCACGGACAAACACTACGTTGCCATGGGCCGTTGGTGCACCTTCATCGGCGTACTCATATCGGTAGGCACCGCATATCTTGTCCAGCAGGCCGCCAGCATTATGGACTACGTGCAGGGGCTGTTCAGCTTCTTCATCGCGCCTCTCTTCGGCACTGTGATTCTGGGCATGCTGTGGAAACGCGCCACCAAGGCAGCGGGCTTCTGGGGACTGCTGGCAGGGACATGCACGGCGATCGGATTATGGGGCTGGGTGCGGCACGATCCGTCAGCCCTGCGCTACGTCGCGCTCTCGCCTGATGCGAAGACCATGGCCGAAGACATGTACCGCGCTTTGTGGTCATGGCTGGTCTGCGTCATTGTGACCGTCGTGGTGAGTTATATGACGCAGCCCAAGCCGGTCGCCGAACTCGAAGGCTTGGTCTACGGCGTATCGCCTCTGCCGGAGGAGCACGACGATCACTGGTATCAAAAACCGGTTGTGTGGGCCGGCGCCATTGCCGCGCTCTTTGTCGTGCTGAATATCATCTTCTGGTAAAGGAGCACCTATGCGCGCAACCATGTCGATCTGGTTCTTTGCAGGTGTCATGCTGCTGGCCTACGGAATTGTCATATTCTCAGCCGGGGTTTGGGAACTGAGCCATCCGCTGGCGCATCCTCCGGCACTGTCACAACTGCACGCTCCTATCTGGTGGGGTGCGCTGCTGGCAATATCCGGCGGCTTTTACACTTTTAAGTTCTGGCCACGCCGCTAGCACTCGATCGTAGTAAATGACGCCACATACACTGAGTTCTATAGAAGAAAGAACGGGTTTGATTTATGCCAAGACAGTTAACGTTCGCTTTGATTGTAGGGAATCGCGGCTTCTTTCCTGACCACCTCGCCAAAGAGGGCCGAGAGGCGATGATCGGTGTGTTGGAGAAGGCCGGCATACGCGTAATCGCGCTGACGCCGGAGCAGTCGAAATTTGGCGCCGTAGAGACGCCAGACGAGGCGCGCCGCTGTGCGGAGCTCTTCCGCAAACACCGTGAGGAGATCGACGGCATCGTTGTGACCCTGCCGAATTTCGGTGAGGAGCGGGGCATCGTCGATGCGATTCGCCATTCGACATTGCAAGTGCCGGTGCTGGTGCAGGCGACACCCGATCGTACGGACGACATGAAGATCTCCGACCGGCGCGATAGCTTCTGCGGCAAGATGTCGGCCTGTAACAACATGAAGCAGTACGGGATCCCTTATTCCATCACCTCGCTGCACACCTCAGCGCCGAATTCCGAAAGCTTCGCGAAGGATCTCGCATGGTTCTCAGCGGTCTGCCGCATCGTGCGTGGCTTTCGCAATCTGCGCATCGGGTCCATCGGCGCGCGTCCCGCAGCGTTCAACACCGTTCGCTATTCGGAGAAGCTGCTCGAACGCTCTGGCATTTCCGTGGAACCGCTCGATCTGTCGGAGGTCTTCGGCCGGATCGATCGACTGAAGGACACAGACGATGCGGTCCAGGCGAAGCTCGCGGCGATCAAGAAGTATGTCTCCACCAACAACATCCCTGAAGCTGCGCTGCTGAAGATGTCGAAGCTGGGCGCGGTGATCGAGGGATGGATGAAACAGACATACTGCACCATCTCCGCGATCCAGTGCTGGACTTCGATGGAGGAGTATTTCGGCGTGGTGCCATGTACGGTGATGAGCATGATGAGCGAGAACCTGTTCGCCTCCGCATGCGAGGTGGATGTCTGCGGCGTGATGGGCATGCATGCGCTGGCGCTGGCCAGCGAGACACCGAGCGCACTGCTGGACTGGAACAATAATTACGGCAGCGATCCGAACAAGTGCGTCTGCTTCCACTGCTCCAATCTGCCGAAGCATTTTTTCCAGGACGTGATCATGGATTTCCAGGCGATCATCGCCGGCACTGTCGGCAAGGAGAACACGTTTGGCACCTGCGTCGGCCGGGTGAAAGCCGGCGCGATGAGCTTCGCGCGTTTTTCTACGGACGACTTTACGGGACGTATCCGCGGTTATGTCGGCGAAGGCGAATTCACAAATGATCCGTTGGAGACCTTCGGCGGCGCAGGTGTGGCATACATTCCAAAGCTGCAAAAGCTGCTGCGCTATATTTGCGAGCAAGGCTTCGAGCATCACGTCGCGGCGAACTTCTCGCAAACCGCGAGTCCGGTCTATGAGGCTGCCATCCGCTATCTGGGATGGGACATGCACTACCACAATCAGCCGGAGGACTAGACTGACGTGCCTATCGTTGCAGGCGTAGATTTTGGCACTCTGAGTGTGCGCGTAACGCTGCTGGACAGCGACAAGGACAATTCGGGCAAGGTGCGTGGACGTCTCGGCACGGCGACGGCAGAATATCCGCTGCATCGCCGCCGTGACGATCCTGACTATGCCACTCAATCGCATGGCGACCAGATGGATGCGCTGGTGAAAGCCATGCGTGCGGCACTGGAGCAGACAGTAGTGCGCGGTGGGGAGGTCGTCGCGTTGGCGCTCGACACGACCGGATCGAGCGTGGTGGCGGTCGATGCCGAAATGCAGCCGCTCTCCGAGTATTACTTGTGGTGCGATCATCGCGCGAAGAAAGAGGCGCAGCAGATCACTGCACTCGCCCACGCCGAGAATCTGGAGGCGATTGAATGGTGCGGCGGTGTCTACTCGCACGAGTGGGGTTTCGCCAAGCTGCTGCATTTTCTGCGGCACAATCCGGACAAGCGCGCTGCTTTCGCCAGCGCCTTCGAGCACTGCGACATGGTGGCCGCGACCCTCTGCGGTATCACGGATCCGAAGCGTGTAAAGCGTAGCGCCTGCGCCATGGGCCATAAATGGATGTGGAATCCGAAGTGGGACGGCCTGCCATCGCAGGAGTTTCTCTCCAAGGTGGACCCACTCTTCGACGGAGTTCGCGAGAAACTCGCCGGCGAGTACGTGACCTCAGATCACATCGCGGGCTACCTATGTGCGAAATGGGCCGATGCACTGGGCCTTCGCGCGGGAATCCCGATCCCGGTGGGCGCCTTCGATGCGCACTGGGATGCTATCGGCGCCGGCTGCCGAGAAGGCGACGTCGTCAATGTTGTCGGAACTTCGACGTGCATCATCGCCATGGAGCGGCGCACTACGCTGGTTCCGGGCGTGTGCGGCGTAGTGCCCGGTAGCGTGCACCCCGCCTATACCGGCGTGGAGGCAGGGCTTTCCGCAACCGGCGACATCTTCGAGGCCATCGCGCGGCGAGCGGGCACAAAGGTGAAGGATCTCTCGCAGGGATTGGAACGGTATCGTGCAGGACAGACCGGACTGCTACGGCTGAGCTGGGACAACGGCGACCGGACGGTACTGGTGAATGCGGAGCTCGGCGGGGTGACGCTGGGCTGGAACCTGGTGCACACGGCGCAGGATGAGCTGTTCGCCGCGATTGAGGGCACTGCGTTTCACACCCGGATTATTCTCGAGCGCATGGCAGAGAACGGGGTCCCGGTCGAGCGCATCGTCAATGGCGGTGGTATCCCGCAGCACAACGCCGTGTTGAACCAGGTCTACGCGAATGTGCTGAACAAACCGGTCTTGGTGCCGGACGGGACACCTACGAGTCTGGGCTCATGCATCTTCGCGCTGCTCGCGGCCGGAGCGATCAGCTCCGTGGAAGAAGGCCAATCGATGTTGTGCCTGCCGCACCGGACTTTTCTGCCACAGCCGGAGGCGGCTGCCGTCTATGAACGGCTCTACGCGCACTATCGTGCTGTCTACTTCGCACTCGGCACGGCAAATGCTGCTCCAGTCGCGCTCGGTGCCATTTTGCCGGATTTGAAGCGCATCGCTGCTGAAGGCGCGACTCCTTCTTAGAGCAGTCTTAGAAAACGACCCTCTCCCGAATTGCAAACGGTCCCCGGGCGATAGTCCGCAACGGGAATAACTTCGAGGCAATTCTTTGTTCGCCCTATATTCCCCAGCTCGGCATTTGCCGATAACGCTCCCGTACAGGCAAACATCGCCTGACACAAGGGGCGTGTATGAGCTGGGGACGATGGACCTTCGTGGCGTTTGGCTTGCTTGCGCTGAGCTGTCTTCTATTGGCCTGTACATCAGCATCCGCCGAACCAGCGCCTTCCGTGCCCATTCCGTCGTATTCTTCATCACTGCGGCCGGTGATCGCGGCGGCGCCGATACGGATCCGGTTACCTGAGCAGGGAAGACCGCACTTGCTCGATGACGTGCTGTACACATCCATCGCGGGGTATCGAACGCTTGACTATTTCAGCACGCGGCGCGCGCTTGCCGGTGGTGCGCGCGAGGTCGTACTACCTCAGTGGGTGGTGGACAATCGAGGTACGTTTATCGCATTCGAGGGACTTGCCACCGTAAGCGAGATCGGAGGATCGGTCTGGCTCATCCGGCACGGACACCGCCGCATGGCTCGTGCGATGAATGCCGTGAGCATCGGCCTGGGGGTTCAGGCCGTCGTCAACAACTATACGGAGCCACTCGTCGCTGCGCGATAGTCGATGGTCTGACTTGGGCTAATTGGCTCTTGGAGACTGCGCAGGATTTCCATGTTGCTGAAGTTTCGGCTGATTATCGCGCTCATTCTTTCCCTCTCGCGATGCCGTTGCGCAACGCCTTACGCTCGCTGGTCCCGGTTTAGAGCTCGCGTTTTTGTTCGCGCGGAGTGCAATCCATCTCTGCGAACCCCTGGACGCGCCCCTATTGTGATGGAGTGGTGTTTCCTGGCGCAATTCTCTATTGCGTTCTCTACCGCGATCGTGCGATAACTACGCCATGCGTAGTACGCGATACGTAGTAGAAGACGAAAGCGGAGAGCCCGGGAAGTATTCCGATCCGCCGCTACTGGTGCTGGCCAGCCTGGCTGGTGGGCCGAAGCACGGACACGCGATGGTCGAAGACATTGCGGGGCTGTGTGGAACCCGACTGGGGCCGGGGACGCTGTACGGGGCGATTGCCCGGCTGGAGCAGCAGGGCTGGATTGAGCCGCTGCGACCGGAGGAGCGCCGGCAACCGTATCGCATCACTGCCGAAGGTGTTCGTGTTTTGCGCGCGAGGCTGAGCACGCTGCAGCAGTTCAGTAAAGCCGGGCTGCGACGGCTAGAGGCGTTGTGAATGCTTCGCTGGCTCGACTGCTGACGCGCCTCTATCCGCGCACCTGGCGCGAGCGTTACGGCGCAGAGTTTGTGGCGTTTCTAGAAGAAGGGAATGGCGGAGTGCGCGCGTCGTCCAATATTGTCTGGTCGGCGCTCAGCGAGCGCATGGTTTCGATCAGAGGAGGCGAAATGGAAGCAAATACTCGTTCGTTCGGCGTCATTGTGAAACAACCGAGCGCATTCGTTCCGTTGGCAATGTCTTTGGCCGCTCTGCTGGTTGTGTTTGGCAGCGTTGTGACAGTAGGGGCTGCGCGTCAGCCTGATGAGGGAGCAGCCGCGCATATCTGGCAGCTGCTGATGGCAGGACAGGTACCGCTGCTGCTGTTCTTCGCAGTCAAGTGGCTGCCGCGGGCTCCGCGACAGACGCTGTATGTCCTGGGGCTACAGGTTGGAGCTGTGCTGGCGGCTATCGCGCCCGTATATTTTCTTGGCTTGTAACTGGTATTGTCACTTGTAAGGGATCAATAACGCGGATTATCGCGACCTACTTCACTTCCCAGAAGGACAGCTTGGGCGCGTAACAATCTCTTTCCTGCGCAACTCAATGCGTATGTTGCGATACGGCAGGCGCTCTCCGCGAATGTTCCAGAGATGGCGGACGAATTAGGAGGTCTTTTGCGGGCGAGCGGTCAGGCGAGGTCCCGTGCTTCCGGAAGTGCTCGCGATATGCCGTTGGTGTCATCTGTCGAATGCGGCGGAACTGCCGGTTGAAGTTAGCCAGATTCGATAGGCCCACCTCATCCGCAATCATGCTGACCGGAAAGTTGGTCTCGGCAAGGCGCATGCACGCGCGCCCGATACGAAGTTTACTGAGATAGGCGCTCACGCTTTCGCCGGTGTGCTTCACGAAGAGGCGATGCAGCGATCGCGATGAGATATTGCCGATGCGGCAAAGAGCACCGATACGGACGGTTTCGTGAAATCGCTTGTGCAGATGATTGAGCACACGGGTAAGCTGTGCCGGTTCCGCATCCAGGGTGGTCGCAACCGTGGCTGCTGCCTTTGAAAGCTGAGTGGCCTGGGCGTCGGCAAGTTCCAGAAGAAGATCGAGCGCGGTATGGAGGCGTGAGGTTGCGCTCTCATTCAAGAGACCATCCAGCCGTCCGGCGACTCGTGTTGCGGTCTCACCGGCAAAGACCAGGCCGTTCGAGGCATTTCGTAGTAGCTTGCGGAGCTTTCCATATTCCGGGCAGATTTCTGCTACTCGGAGCGCCCACGCGCCGGAAAACCAGATGACGATCGCGGTGTGGGGCTCTCCTTTGACAAGGGTTGCAGTAGACGCCCACGTGTGGGGCATATCGGACGGTACCAGCACCAGATCGGGCGATTCGTATTGGCCGACGTGATCTCCGATGAAACGCCATCCGCGGCTGTTCAGCGTCAATGTCAGCTCGTACTCGGGATGGTGGTGCCACTCGAAGGGAATCGCAGGTACGCGGCGGTGATAGACGCGTAAAGAGCAGCCCTTGGGAAAGGTCACGCGCTCGTATTGCGGTTTCATCGATGTACCAATTCAGCCACGGTGCAGGCCGACGCTGTCCGAATTGTATCGAAGGTTGGCGCCTTCGCATCAGGCCGGGCAGTCGCGTCACCCTACAGTGGTTTGACGTGAGGTGAAATGTCATGGCTTTTGAAATCGAAAATCTTGCAGAAGCAATCCGAAGCACGAAAGCGCTCCTGCGCAAAGCTCTTCCCAATCATGCCGAAATCTTTCGTGAAGTCGAGGCCGAGATGCGACGTCGCGTCAACGCGATCGTGGCCGAGCGCGAGGCGGGAGAGCCGGTTATACCTATCGTGCAGTACGGCGAGATTGAAGCTGGCACGATGCCAACCGAGTTGATCGCGAAGATCAAAGAACGCGGCGCGTGCGTCATCCGCAGGACCTTCGATCCGCGGCAGGCGCAAAGCTGGGATAACGAGATCGCTAGATATGTCGAAGAGAATGGCCTGGATGCGAAGCTGGCGAATGCGGCCGAAGACAAATACTTCGGCACGCTGGCATCGGCGAAACCGCAGATATATGGGATCTATTGGTCTCGTCCTCAGGTGCAGGCACGGCAATCTGAATCGCTGACGCGCGTTCGCATCTTTCTCAATGAGCTGTGGCAAGCAGAGAGCGAAGGACGGAAGCATTTCGATCCCAATGAAGTGCCGGTATATGCGGATCGCATTCGCCGCCGGCCGCCAGGCTCGGCCTCACTCGGCCTTTCGCCCCATGTCGACGGTGGGTCTGTGGAGCGGTGGCTCGACGAAAACTTCCGCAAGGTATATCGCCACGTCTTCTCGGGCGAATGGCAGAAATACAGCGCCTACGATGCAGCGTATCGGCCCGAGGTGCGCGAGGTGCCATCGCCGGCTGTGTGTTCGATGTTCCGCACCTTCCAGGGATGGACGGCGCTGACCCGGCAGGGAAAAGGTGACGGTACGCTCCAACTGATCCCGATCGCCGAATCGATGGTATATGTGCTGCTTCGTGCGCTCCAGGAGGATGTTCCTGAGGACAATCTATGCGGCGCTGCGCCTGGCCGTGCGCTCTCTGTGAATCCGCAGTATCACAGCCTGCTGCTCGAGGCGTTGACATCGATCCCACTGATGGAGCCGGGAGATACAGTCTTCTGGCACTCCGACGTGGTGCACGCGGTTGAGAATGAGCACCGGGGAAGCGGCTACAGCAATGTGATGTACATTGCTTCGACGCCGGGCTGTGCGAAGAACACGGCGTATCTCGCAAAGCAGGCCCCGGCGTTTCTTTCCGGTAGAACTCCGCCGGACTTCGCGCCCGATGACTTCGAAGTGGATTTTAAAGGACGGGGAACAGAGCAGGACCTGACGCCGCTGGGCCGCACGCAGCTCGGGCTTTCACCGGATGGTAAGCGTCCGGTTCTCACCGTCTAGACGATGAAGCGGCATTGGGCAGAAGCTGTAGTGGTGAGTGAGAGCATTGAGGGCGGAGTAGTTCAGCCGGTGGTGAAGCGGTAACGGCGATCAGCTGAGGAGAAGCGGCGGATTGTTGAGGCTACGCTGGTGCCTGGAGCTTCGATAGCGCGGGTGGCCCGCGAGCATGGAGTGAACGCGAACCAGGTCGTCATGTTCGACCGAAGCTGTGCTGCACGAAGTGCGACGTCATCCTTGAACCTCCCGCGCCGTCGCGGCCGATCGAGTGTGGGCTCGCCGGACCTGGTCTGCTGGCGCATGTCCTGGTTGCGAAGTATGCGGATCACCTTCCTCTCTATCGGCAGTCGGAGATCTACGCGCGTGAAGGCGTCGATCTCGATCGCTCGATGCTGGCCGATTGGGTTGGAGCAGCAAGTCATTTACTCAGTCCTCTCGTCGATCAACTAAGGCGCCATGTACTCGCGGCCTCGAAGCTGCATGCCGACGACACGCCTGTGCTGGTGCTGGCGCCAGGCATGGGCAAGACGAAGACGGCGCGGCTCTGGACCTATGTGCGCGATGACCGCGCTGCTGCTGACGATGTGCCACCTGCGGCATGGTTCGCCTACTCGGAAGATCGCAAGGGCGAACATCCGAAGCAGCACCTCTCCAGCTTCTCCGGTATCCTGCAAGCCGATGGCTATGCGGGTTTTCATCATCTCTATGAAGGTGGACGGATCGTCGAAGCAGCATGCTGGGCGCATGTCCGACGCAAGTTCTATGACATCCAGATAGCCAACGGCTCATCGATCGCTGCTGAAGCCGTCAAGCGTATCGGCGCCCTCTATGACATCGAACGCGAGATTCGCGGCAGGCCTGCCGAGGTCCGGACCGAGATCAGGCAGGCACGCGCTCGTCTCCTCCTCGATGAGCTTCATCGCTGGTTGAACAAGACACTCGCAGGGCTCTCACGGAAGTCCGATACTGCGCTCGCGATTCGCTATGCGCTCTCCCGCTGGCGTGCGCTCTCGCGCTACATCGAAGATGGCCGCATCGAGATGGACAACTCTGCGGCTGAACGCGCACTGCGTACCGTTGCTCTGGGTCGCAAGAACTACCTGTTCGCTGGCTCGAACGCCGGCGGCGAACGTGCTGCTGCTATCTAGTCCTTGCTCAGTACGGCGAAGCTCAACGGACTCGATCCGGAACTCTACCTGCGCCACGTGCTCGAACGCATCCCAGAACATCCAGTGAACCGACTGCAGGAACTCCTGCCCTGGAACCTTGCATCCGTTCTTGGGCCTCATCTCGCGTGAAGCTAAGTGTCCATCAAGCAAATACGTGAACGCTTAACTCCCCATCTGAGATCTCGATCGCATCTTCTCAAGCGTGTAGTGTCAACCGAAGTTTTGGTTTGGGCTTCGATTGTGTGTCTTCGTTTCATGCGGAGAGGTCTTCAACAGACGGGCGGGGGTTCAGTCACAGGTCGAGCGAAGCGAGCCGGAGGGTAATCTTGACGGGTTCCTTCGCACGTCTGCATCGTCTTCCGCAAAACGAAGGCCAAGCAGCCCGTCGGAAAGACAAAGTTTCTAAAGAAGATCGCCGGCTCGATGTCCAACGTTGGGAGGAAGGTGGGGGTAATTTCCGGTTTTTGCCGACGACTCAGGAGTTGACAACAGGAACCACTTCGTGACGACAGAAGCGGTTCCTATGGGACGCTGAGATTCAGGTGCTCTTGTGAAGAGCATTCATTGTGCGCGATCCACAGCGTGGCGGTGTGTCCCCATCATGACTCGCGCGAAATGTGAATGCCAGGAAAACGCGGGTTGCTGAGCACTTCGCTTTGCCCGTCAAGCTCTGAGCACTACCACGTTAGTGTAATAAGGTTCCACAAGGTAATATGGGATTATCCGTAACAGTACTAGTAACAATCTGGAAATGACTTTCTGCTTTGGTGCTTCACCAATCGGGCTCTGCGGCTGTTGTTAAGGTTCCGAATCGTGATGGTCTGTGCAGCATCAGGGTAAAACAACTTTGACGCTGTCCACAGCTTACGGGGCGCATCCGCGATGAGCCAAAGAACGCAGAAGTCACGAACCCAGCCTGCTCAGTCGCATATCCAGGCTGTAGTACTGGTCCGCAGGACTTTGATCCCTCACATTGCCATTTGGTCGGATTTTCTGACAGATGGCCTCACGTTAAATCGCGATCGCCAGGTGTGGCGCTCAATCAAATATCCATCAGTGATTTGAGTAGTAGTGCAGTCTGCCTGTTCGTTAAACGTTACGTCCGACAAGAGTCTTCCCCGGAGTCATTTGTGATGAACGCATCCTCCCCTGTGTCCCACATTTCTTTTCTGCCCGTTTCTGGCGCGCGCATTCGCAAGGTTCTGCTTCGTTCTTTTTTGGGTGGATTCGTCTTGCTGCTGACACAGATCGGGTCCGCGGCCACCTACACCGTGACCAATACCTTGGATTCCGGTGTAGGGTCGCTGCGTGACGCGTTGATCACAGTAAATGCAGGCGCGGGCGGTGACACGATCGTTTTTTCCGGCGTATCCGGCACGATCGCACTGAGCAGCACACTCGCCATTACGAAAAGCGTGGCTATCAGCGGACCGGGAGCAAATCTCCTGACGATCTCGGGAAACGACGCGGTGCGGGTATTCAATGTTGCGGCCGGTCAAACATTTACCATCTCGGGACTGACCATCGCTCATGGCCACAGTAGTACAGGGGGAGGCGGCATTTTAGTTGGAAGCGGCGCCACATTGACCGTGAGCAGTTGCGTTTTTTCCAATAATGCCGCATCCAATGGAGCCAGCTCCGTCGGCGGAGCGATCTCCAACAGCAGCGTGAACCTGTTAACGGTGAACGACAGCACATTTGTCGGCAATAAGGCGCTTCCGGGTGGCGCGAATCCCGTAGGCGGAGCTATTTATACCGCTGGACCGGCAGAGGTGGACAACAGTACATTCTTTGGCAACAGCACCCCAGGGAACGGTGCCGCCATCTACATCATCGCAATCAGACGATTGACGATGAAGGACAGCACCATCGTCGGCAATAGTTCAATGGGCGGAGATGCGATCTTAGGTTCTACATCGCAGCTGACGATCAGCAACAGCATCATCTCGGGCAATACCGGTGGCGATTGCTCCAAATGCAGTACGACCGGTACCAACTTTATCGGCGGCACCGCCGCTCTCGGTCCTTTGCAGAACAACGGTGGCCCTACGCCGACGATGATGCCCTTGACCACTGGCGCCGGGATCATCGGATCCGGTTTGAACAGCACTCTGGCGACCGACCAGCGCGGCTTTGCGCGCGCTACATCCGGAGCGAGCGACCTCGGCGCGGTGCAGACTTACAACCTGACGGTGACCACGCTAGCCGACATCACTAATGGCGGAACAACCTGCACGGGTGGAGATACCTGCTCTCTGCGCGATGCGATCAACCTGGGGAACAGCCATGATTCGGGAGACATCATCCCTTTGAGCGGGCTGCAGGGCACGATTACGCTGACCAGTCCTCTACCGGACATTACCACCAACATCAATATCAGTGGGCCAGGCGCAAACCTCCTGACGATCTCGGGCGGAAATACTTACCCGGTATTCCAGATTGCCAACACCGGTACGGCGAATATCAGCGGTGTGACCATCGCCAATGGCAACGGTGGCGCCCCTGGAGGGGCGGGCATTACCAACCTGGGCGCATTGCTGACGTTGAGCAACTGCGAGCTCAATAACAACCATGCCGCCGGGCAAGACGGCGGTGGTCTTTTCAATAGTGGCGTCAGCACAGCCACGGTGACGGATTGCACGTTTTCCGGCAACAGCTCAGACAGCGGCGGCGCCATTAACAACAATGGCAATCTCGCCGTGACGAACAGCACGTTCATCGGCAATACATCGCAGGCCGATCTTGGGGGAGGCATCTTCAATCAGCGTGTCGCGGCCATCGCGAGCAGCACGATCACTGGAAATACAGCAGCTTCTCAGGGCGGCGGCATCGAGAACATTGGCACAATTACGGTGACCAACAGCGTCGTGGCCGGCAATACCGAGGCAGGAAGCCTCAATGACGATTGCAGCTCCTGCGGTACACAGAGCGCCTCCAATCTGTTCAGTACTGCAGGCACACCGGTAACGGCGGCACAGGTGATGCTCGCACCGTTGGCCTACTACGGGTTGAACCAGACTGTGCGGACCATGCTGCCATTGCCGGGAAGCCCGGTCATTCAGGCGGGAGATCCAACACTGCTGCCCTCGGACTTGAGCACGGATGAGCGTCTGCTGCCACGAACCATCGGCGGCAAGCTCGATCTAGGTGCGGTCGAGGCAAATTACATCTCCGTTCAATTTGTCCAGCAGCCATCGAGTACGACTGTCAATCTGACCATGAGTCCGGCGGTGACGATGAGCGTGGCGGAGAGCGGCACGACTGTAGCAAATATCCCACTACCGATTACGTTTGTCGGCAGCGGCGCACTGCATGGAACGCTTAATAAGGCGACTCAGATTCCTGCCGTTCCCGGCGATCCGGCGCTCGCCAGCTTCAACGATCTGAGCGGAGACACGGTTGGGACAGGCGACACGCTGACGTCAACCATCACCGTCACGCCTCCGGCAGTATCACCTCCACAGACACTAACTGCGACCAGCAATCCGTTCGATATTACGGCACTGACTCCGGCCACGATAACCTTCAGCCCTGCTCCGCCAACCAGCGTGGTTTATGGGACGGCGCCAATCACCCTGAATGGTGCGGCGTACGCTTCGGGTTCGCCCACAGGACAGACTGTCACTTACCAGGTGGTCTCCGGTCCGGGCAGCATCACAGGGAAGACTCTGACCTTTGTCGGAGTAGGTACGGTCATTGTGAATGCTTCTATCGCTGCAAATGGAAGCTATGCCGCGGGTAGCGCTTCATTCAATATCGTTGTGACTCCCGCTCCATTGGCGATAACGGTCGCCGATGCCAGCCGCGCCGTAGGAGCACCGAACCCAGCATTTAGCTCGACAGCATCCGGTCTGGTGAACGGAGATGCGTTGGACGGCAGTATTACTGTGACGTACTCGACTACGGCGACGGTAGCCTCTCCTGCTGGAACGTATCCGATTTCCGCGGTCATTTCCGGTTCCGCTGCAGGAAATTACACGGTGACCATCGTGAATGGAACGTTGACGGTGACGGCGCAGGCAGCGGTGCTGGACTTCACGCTGACTTTGCCCTCATCGGGTAGTCAGACGGTAATTCCAGGCAATGCTGCCTCATATGCGGTACGAGTCGCGCCAACAAACACGGCCTATCCAGGAACCGTGACATTCACGGCCACCGGGCTCCCTGCCGGAGACACCATCAGCTTCACGCCTGCAACGGTTGCGGCCAACGCCGGCATGACTCCGAGCAACGTAAGCGTGCAGACGGCACCGCAGCTTGCCGCGAGCAACCTCCAGACGAAGTCGTTGCCGATCCTACTCGGAGTGCTGATCCTACCGTTTGCTGGATCGCGGCGGATGCGTAAAGGCGCAGGACGATACCTCTGGATCCTCATCGTCATTCTTGGTGGAGCTGCAGTAACAACCGGCCTCACTGGTTGCGGGACTGGCAATGGCTTCTTCGGTCAGATTCCCCAGACCTACAACATCACCATCACGGCCACGAGCGGGACCATTCAGCATTCGGTCAACGTGACGTTGAACGTGCAGTAGTCCACCGGAGACGAATGATGAACTTAGCAATGAGGTATTGTCTGCTGCTCACCGCCTCGCTGATCGCTGGCGCAAGCTTGCAAGCGCAACAAACGGCTGCACCGGGCCACCAGGAAGTGGATGTCGCGGCCACGTATACGGAGCAATACAGCAATCTAGTATCTACGCCCACCTTCTGGCATGTCGGTGGCAGCATCGAATTATCGGCGCAGACGTATCGTGGATGGGGGTTGGCGGCGAATGTTAGCGGTACCCAGACGGGGAGCGCTGCTAACAGTGGAAATGGTCTGTCGCTGGTTACGGCCGTCTTTGGCCCGCGGTATACATATTTCCGACCCGGCAGCGTGAATCGGAATCATAGTCTGGCTATCTTCGGTCAGGGCTTAATTGGCCAATCCTGGGGCTTTGACAGCTACTTCCCGTCCGCTTCCGGTGTGCAAACCGATGCGATTTCCTTCGCCCTCCACGTGGGCGGTGGTGTCGATATTGGTCTGTCCCGTCATTTCGCGGTACGGGTGCTCCAGGCTGATTGGCTCCGCATGCAGTTCCCTAATGCCAACACCAATGTTCAAAATAACCTAGGGTTGTCGGCTGGCATTGTCTTCCGTATTCCGCAGGGCCGCTAAAGGGAGTGGAGAGCGAGTCAATTGGCCGAATAGTCGTCGTTGTCCGACAGATGACCTGCAGAGCTTTACTCCCGAGTGACGGGCAAACCGGAACTTATGCACGACGCCGCGTAAACGGGTTGAGTGGGCATCGATATCGATCGCGAATCCTGGCGTGACTCTGGAAACGGAGGCGAGCAATACCCTCAGCGGGATTCGCTCTGTGGACGTTCGTGGTTCTATTGCAACACAGTTGATCGGGCGCGGTGGCAAATGTCGCTACGCTCAGAATTGAGGGTCGTTAGGGTTGTTCATTTTCTCCGCTAGCAGAGATCGTGTTCATTCCAGCGTAAGCGTCCGGTTCTCATCATCTAGACGGTGAGAACCGGACGCTTACACCGGATGCAGGGAAGACGAGAGAGGCAGTGGCCACTGCCGCATCGGCTTAGCCATCTCGACGCACAAAGAAAGCGGCTGGCCCGTGCTGCAGGCCAGCCGCTTCTGATAGGTAGGTTCTTCTGAGCTACTTCTGGAAGAGCAGAGGCGTGAAGTTGATCAGGTTGTCGCGCCAGACCATCCAGGTGTGGCGGCCCGGGGTTTCGATGACCGTGACCGGGATTTGCTGCTGCTTGAGCCAGGCGGTGAACGTGCGGTTGGAAGTGATGAGGTGATCGTCGGTGCCGCAGGCGACCCACAGTAACTTGAGACGATCTTTGTTCTTCTGTACCTCGGAGGCGAGATTGGGGAAGACGCGGTCGAAGTCTTCCTTTTCGGGAACGGCTGACGAGAAGGCGCCGATGTAGGCGAAATCGTCCAGGTGATTGAGACCGGTGCGCAGGCTTTCGCCGCCGCCCATGGAGAGACCGGCGATGGCGTGGTCTTTGCGGTCCTTTGAGATGGAGTAAATTTTTTCCGCCTGCGGCTTCACTTCGGTGAGCAGGATCTGGGTGTAGAGCGTGAAATTGCGATCGACCAGCACCTTATCGCTCCAGGCCGTCCAGGTGTGGGTGATCATGTCCATGGTGCCGTAGCCGAGCGGCATGACGACGATCATGGGCTTGATCTTGTTCTGCGCAAGGAGATTGTCCAGGATAGTGTTGGCGCGGCCAACCGCGCTCCATCCGCTGGCGTCATCACTATAGCCGTGCAAAAGATACAGTATCGGATACTTTTTCTGGGCATTGTAATCGGGCGGCGTGTAGACGAAGAAATCGCTTTGCCGGTTGAGCGTCTGCGACTGATAGAAGTGCTGGTGCAAAACGCCGTGCGGTACGTTCTGCATATCCCAGTCCATGCGCTGCGGGCCGGGGACCTCGATCTCATTCTGCAGGTTGAGCAGGTTGGGCTTGGTGAGAACGCTGCCGGGATCGAGATAGGCTATGCCGTCGGCGCGGAAGCCGTAGCCGTAGTACTCGGGCTGGAGCGGGGCTGTGGTAATGGTCCAGACGCCGTCGGTTCCCTGATTCATTGGCTGGGGGTCGGTGCCTTCGAGGTCGAGCAGCACGTTCTTCGCGCCCGCAAAAGGGAAATGGAAGGTGATGGAGCCGTCCGGGTTGACGGTGGGCGGGGCCGGATGCGTTGGCGCTATTTGTGCGGCGACCCGCTCGGGCGGCGTGTGTTCGTTGTGGACGGCGGGTTGGGCGGGGAGCATGGCTGGCAGGACAAGCAGCGCAGAGAAAAAGGTGGCAGCGCGGGAAAGGGCTTTCATGTCGCCCAACAGTCTATAGCAGGCAGACAGCTATGCGGTCAGACAGGCACGAGTGGGACCGTGACCCGGAGACGGGAGGGCGGCCGACGATTGTCTGCCGCCTCGAAGCGATTCCGATGAATGCTACTTCTTTGGTGTGGGGTGCGCGGGCGCCTGCTGGTGAATGGGCGCGGTGGGTGTGCCTTCAAGCACCGAGCCGCCACCAGCGTGCTTGCCAATGAGGACGAACAGGGAGATGGAAGTGACGGTGAAGATGATCGCGGCCCAGGTGGTCATCCGGGTGAGCAGATTGGCGGCGCCGCGGGGTCCAAATGCAGTCTGTGATCCCTGGCCGCCGAAGGCGCCGGCGAGATCCGCGCTCTTGCCCTGCTGGAGCAGGATGACC
>JBJMGC010000050.1:0-9201 GCA_045808105.1 Acidobacteriaceae bacterium
CGACGGGCGACCAGATAAGGCCGGGTGAGATCGGCAACACGGCCGAGCAACGCCACCGCGGTGAAGCCAATGACCTGCGTGCCCAGCAGATAAAGCGGAGGCAATCGCCGCGTCGGGCGCAGAAATACCACCCAGCGGAACGAGCGCACCAGATACGCGCCATAGATCAGCAGGACGCCAAGCAGAATGTTCCACCAGTTCACAAACTGCGTTTGCTGGGCCAGGATGTCCCACCGGAAATGCGTGCGGTGACTTCCATAGACGAGAAGCGCCACGAAGATCAGCGCGGCCGCAATCGGGAGGAGGAGCTTCTTGAGATTCAATGCGCGGTCGCTCCAGAGGGGTTGGGCTTCGCTGTGACGCGAGCGGTAGCGAGGATCAGTTGCCTGCAGTGGACGGTGCGGCGGCCGCGGCCAGCGTTGTGGTGTGGGCCGCCTCCAGCTTGCGGCGATTGAAGTCGCGGATGATGCGGGCGACATAGAGTCGCGTCTCGCGATATGGCGGTATGCCATGATATTTCGCAACGGTCGCCGGACCGGCATTGTAGGCCGCCAGCGCCAGGGACAGGTTGTCGTGGTAGCGCTCGAGCAAGGAGTTCAGGTATGCCGTACCGCCGTTGATGTTCTGCTCCGCGCGAAAGCTGTCGGTCACACCTAGCTTGCTCGCCGTGCCAGGCATCAACTGCATCAACCCGCGGGCGCCGGCGCGACTGACGGCGTATGCATTGCCGTTGCTCTCTGCGCGGATCACGCTGGCCAGCAGCTCAACGTCAAGATCGTGTGCCGCGCCTGCCTTGGCTGCCATCTCGCGAATTTCAGCGGGAGTGGGAGTCGGCGCCGGGGCTGCAATCGCAGCCGCGGGTGCAGGATCTTTCGGCGCGGGCAGCGCGACAAACTCGCTGCTGACGATGTCGGCACTTGGGACCTCGGTAAAGTCTGGTCCGGCGGCGGTCATATACAGGCGCACGTGATCGCCGGAGACCTCAAGGTGATCGCAGATCAGGTCAAAGCCGTTGCGCAGGGTGATGTGCTCGGCCGCACCCAGAGGCAGCGCTGCCCCGGCTAATAGCACCACGGCGGTGGCAATGCGGGATTTTGCGAAAGAGAGCACCTTCCCGGTAGGCTACCATGCAAGCCCGGCCTACTGGCTGGCGATGCCGCTCTCGGTGGTTACGACTTCCCGCTCAGGATTACCTGTGTGTCGGGCTCGGATTCGGCCTGCTGTGCGCTGCGAATCTGTGCACTTCGAGTCTGTGCAGTGCGAATGACGGGTTCCAGTGTCTCGGCGACGCCATCCTCGTCGTTGCTGAGGGTGATGGCCCAATCGTGGCGGGCGGCAAGAGCCTGCATCTCCTCGCCGGCGTTGCCCATCACGACAGCCTGCCCGGCATATTCGAGCATGGCCTGATCGTTGAAGTTGTCTCCGATGGCCATCACTTCTGTCGCATCCAGGCCCAACGAGCGCGCATAGTCATCGAGGGCGTGGCCTTTCGAGCAGCCGAGCGGCAGCAAGTCGAGGATGCCCAGGTCGCGCTCCGCGTACTCGGTGCGGTGCATGGTGATCTCGGCGCTGAGCGGCAGGGCTTCCACGGATTGCTGCGCCGCGCGGACCTGCGCAATGTTCCCGCACAGCATCCCTTGAATTGGCGCTTCGCCATGATCGAAAGCGCGCTCCAGCGGCGCAATTTCAACCATGTCATGCCGATTGGCCTCCACCCAGGTCCCGATCCTGCGATGCAGGGAGGCCATGCTCTCCACGACGAGCGAGGGTTCACGTTCGCGGTCGAAGGTGAAGACCATGGTTTGGTCGAAGGGGCGAAGGGCAGGGCAGAGCGCTCGCGCGCTTTCCACCGCCAGCAGGGTACGCCGCATGAGCTCTCCATCGAAGTGACGAACCACCGAGCCGTTCGAGGAGATCATGACCGTTCGCGGAGAGAGTCCCACCTGCTCCAGTACCGGCTCGGCATATTGATGGCGGCGTCCCGTGGCAATCACGATGTGCAGACCGGCGGCCTGCGCCTCACGCAGGGCGCGGCGGTTGCGATGGCTGATGGTAGTGCTGGACGTCGGCAGAAGGGTGCCATCGATATCGATAGCGATCAGGCGAACGTTCGATGGCATACCCTCAGTGTAGTCTGCTGAGGTCACACTTCTATGAAGCCGATCAAATCGCATGGGCTCAAGTCTTCTGAGCCATCCTTCAAGGCGAAGGCCGCAACAAAGCGCGAGAAGAAGCCTTCGCATGAGCCGCCGCCAGAGCTTGACCGCCGGGGCAAACAGCTGCCTCCCCGCCAGCGCGTCGGCGGCATCATCACTCCACAGTAATCGGCTGAGCGAAAGTCGGCTCTGTCATGGTTTCGCAGCCCTGCTGCCACTGCTCGATCTGCGCCATTGCGGCAGCCAGCGTGGTGACCACGCGGTCGGGCCGCGCACTGCCGAAGCGCTCGCACATGAGCTCGGCACTTTGCGCGGACTGCCAGAGGCCGATCAGGATGCGATTCTCCGGAAGCTGCTCACGAATGCGTTGGCAGAGCGTGCGCGTCTGGGTAAAGACAAACGGCGGCAGCGCGGAGATACAAAGAATGGTTCCCGTATCCTGCCCCAGCCGCTCCAGAATCTCCGGCGTCACCGAATCCGTCGGCAGCAGCAGTGTGTTGTGGCAGGTCTGCTCGAGCAACTGCGCCAGCACCATTGCCGTCAGCTCATCCGCCGGATCGCCGGCAGGAATACAGATCACCGGGGAACGTTTCTGCGCGGATTCGGTACTCGCATCCGAAGAGGCTGCACTTTCTGCTGACTCATCGCCATCGGCCTTGTACTCGCTCAGTTCGGCCACCAGCTCGGTCGCGCTCAGCAGCAGATAGTTGCTGCGGGCCTCGTCAATGGAATCTCTGTGGCGGTCCTGCTCCATCAGGCCCAGCGCGGGCAGCAGGACAGTGTCGTAAAAGTCGATGAGCGGCCGATGATCGAGGAATCGGTCAGCGATGCTATGCGCCTCGTTCTGATCCATCGCGAGCATGCGCTCATAGAACTTCGCCTCCGGCGCCAGCTCGGCGTCCTCTCCCAGAATCACATGGAGGAACCGAAGCTGCGGCACATGTCGGCCCAGCACGATAAGGCAGACAGTCAGCGGTGTGGCCAGCACCAGTCCCGGCCAGCCCCACAGCAATGTCCAAAAAATCGCCGAAGCGAGCAGTGCGAGAGAAGATATTCCCGTGCGCGAGCCGTAAAGCCATGGCTCAAAGAAATTCGCGGTCGTGAATTCGAGGCCGCCGTAAAGCCCGACGATCTCAAAGACCTGCCGCCAGTGAGGGAAGATCGCGATAGCGAAGATGACCGGCAGCAGGCCGGCAATGCCGGTTCCCACGTAGGGGATGTAGCGCAGGATGGCGGCCAGCGCACCCCACAACGTCGCGTCCGGTACCCCGATGAGGGACAAGCCAATCCCGAAGAGCAGCCCGAACAAAACATTGGTGACGAACTGCCATACGAGGTAGGTGCTGATGCGCTCCGCAGCATCGCGCAGGGCATGCGTCATCAGGCTGAGCCGCCCCATTCCGGCCAGCAGCAGCAGGCGATTGCGCAGATCCTCCCGGTTCATCAGGATGTACACGGTAAAGACCATGACAATGCCGCAGGCGGCCAGAGGACGAAGGATGGGCGAGAATATCTCCTGCAGATAGCGGCCGACCGAGAGCGGCGGTTCGACAATCTGGACGGGCGTTGGCTGCTGCGTGGCGTTCTTATCCGCCAGCGGAGCCTCCGGTGCGGGCTGCCGCAGACGCCGATGTCGCACCGTGGGGGTTACCGCTTCCGGCGCAGCCGGAGGCGCGATGGTGGCATCGGTGTGGGAGGAGAGCTCCTCGGTCATCTCCGCAAGCGAGGCGATGGCCTTGCCTGCGGCGCCGCCGACGGGTGTATGCAGGCTATCGAGCTTGGCCTGGATGTTGTCGCGATAGTCCGGCAGCAACTCGGCGACATGCACCAATTGCCGTGCCACCACCCAGCCGGTGACGCCCAGTCCGGAAAAGAAGATCAGAATGACAAGAACTACCGAGACGGCACGGCTGACGCGCCACCGCTCCAGCAGAGCGACCGCCGGGGAGAGCAGGAAGTTGAGCACCAGCGCGAACGCGACAGGGGCCAGCAGGTCGCGGGCGAAGTAGAGGGTAAGGATGATCAGGCCAGTAAGCAGCAGGGGCTCGCTGGCCAGGAAACCTCCACGTTGCCGGGTTGGGGGTGCCGCTCTTGACTGCATCCCTCAAACCTTAGCCTGTCCGGCCCTCCGGCAGGAATAGCAACTTTCGGGGTCTCAGGCTTTCTTTGCGCCGAAATAGAGCAGAGCGCCGCCCCCGGCGATCGCGATGATGCCAAGCACCGGCGGTAGCGGAACGGTGTGGTTCTGCTTGGTGTTGATTTGAATCGGCCCCATGTCTACTGCCTTCTTTGTAGTGGTGTAGGTGAACCCGCCGTACACCAGCGCGACCACACCCGCGATGATCAGGACAATTCCAGCGATCTTCATATGTTCTCCAGAGCACGCTTTCAGTAGCAGCGGTCTGGAGCGTAGATGCAGGAATCGGGACAAGGGGAATAGGTAAGAGGTGACACCCACCCGCTGTCTGGAAGGGGCTTTCAGCTGTTCAAGAGCGGACGAAGCCGGTCTGCGCCAATGTCGATGGGAAAGGTAGTGTATGGCGCTGGACCAGGCTGTGCTTACTGTTCTGGATCGTGGAGTTCGAGTGCGGCATGGCATAAAAGAGCGTGTACATGAGCACGCAGACGCACACGATCCCGATACCGACCAGTATGAGGAACACCCACACCTTGCGCTTATCCATCTCGCATCTGGCGCTGCGTTCGGCCATGTCAGCGTGTGATGGCGCGAACTCAATAACCGTTGGTAATCAAAAACGCGAGAGTAAGTGCTGGTGACCTTTCCTGCACACGCATCTGGGCAGCGTGGCGTAGCAGCACATCTGCCTCAAGATTCAGCAGATCGCCCGGCCGGTGGGTGCGCAGGTTGGTATGGGCATAGGTGTGGGGAATGATAGCGACGCTGGCGCGCTCTCCATCCCAGCGGGCCACGGTTAGGCTGATACCCTCAATAGCGATCGATCCCTTTTCCACAACATAGGGCTGGATGTTCTTGGGCACCTCCACTTCCAGCCACCAGTCTGTCGTTTCGCTTTCCGGAGAAACGGGTTGGAGAGCGAGCAGGCGGCCAATACCGTCGACATGACCCTGGACCACGTGACCGCCCAGCGGCGTGCCGGCGGGGGTGGGCAGCTCCAGGTTGACGAGGGTGCCGGGCGCAAGCTGACTGAGCGAGGTGCGGCGCACTGTCTCCTCGGCCAGATCGGCCTCGAAGCGGTCCGGCTGACCTTCAGGGTCGATGGCGACCGCTGTGAGGCAGACACCGCTGACTGCAACGCTGTCGCCGATGTGAAGGCGAGCTGCAAGAGTAGGCGCGTGAACCGTGATGTGATGGGCGCCGCCACGTTGCTCGATATGAAGGACGGAGCCGGTTTCCTGAATGAGGCCGGTGAACATGACTCAAAATTACAGCTTCTGCGTGCTTAGCTCCTAGCTTGTAGCTCCCACGGATCGTGAATGTAGCCGGTATTCAATAAGTCTTCCTCGATGCGCTCCGCACGATACCGAATCAGGTGCGGCAGGCTGGCGACTTCGGCGCCGGCCAGCATTGGCACTGCGCCGGGCCCGAAGAAGCGTGGCGCCTGGAAGAGATAGAGTTTGTGCACGGCGTCGGCCACAAGCGCGCTGCGATTTAGCCGCGCGCCGGCCTCAATCAGCACGCTGGTGATGTCCTGCTCGGCCAGATGCTGCAGTACTGCCCGCAACGAAATGCCGCCATCCGCCTGCGCATCTATCGTCAGAACGCGTGCGCCGCGCGCGGTAAGGGCGTGGCGACGTGTTGCATCCTCACTGCGCGTGACAATAAGCAGGTCGTCTGCGACGCCTGAGAGAATGCGCGAAGTCGGCGGAAGCCGCAGTTGGGAATCGAGCACGATGCGCAGCAGCGGACGCCGCCGTGGACGCGGGCTGCGATCGGTCAGCAGGGGATCGTCTGCGAGCACAGTACCAACGCCCGTGAGCAGTGCATCATGCGCATGGCGCAACTCCTGTACACGCGCTCTCGATGCCGCGCCGGTAATGGGGAAGGATGCACGCTCATGGTGCATACTTCGTGGCGGTGCGATGGCGCCATCCAGCGTCGCGGCAATTTTGAGCGAGACCAGCGGCGTGCGATGCCGGACGTAATGCGCGAAGGCATCGTTCAGCTCTCGTGCCTCTGCGGCGAGCAGACCGGCAGAAGCATCCACACCGGCCTCACGCAGCATCGCAAATCCTCTGCCTTGTACTAGCGGATTCGGATCGGCGGTAGCGGCAACTACCCGCGCGATGCCGGCCTCGATTAGCGCGCGGGCGCACGGGCCTGTACGGCCGTAATGGCTGCACGGCTCGAGCGTGACATACGCTGTCGCGCCACGCGCAGCCTCACCTGCTTGTTTCAGCGCGACAATTTCTGCATGGTCCCGTTCTGCATATTGATGGAACCCGCGGCCGACAATGCGATTCTCGCGGACAATCACGCAGCCCACGGTGGGATTCGGCGACGCCAGGCCGATGCCCTCGCGTGCAAGCGCAAGCGCAGCCTCCATCAACTGCATGTCATCTGCTGCCGGAATCGCGCGCGTGTTCTCCGGCATGTCGGGCATAGGGTTCAGGCGCCGAGCAGTGAATCGGTGAAGGCGGCGCTGTCGAAGGGCAGCAGGTCATCGAGCTTTTCACCGACTCCGACGAAGCGCACGGGTAGCCGCAATTCGCGCGCGATCGCCACAGCGACACCACCCTTGGCCGTGCCGTCCAGTTTGGTGAGCACGATCCCGGTGACGCCTGCGGACTCGGTGAAGAGCTTTGCCTGTTGCATCCCGTTCTGGCCCGTGGTGGCGTCCATCACCAGCAGCACTTCGTGCGGCGCGTCAGGAATGAAGCGCTGCGTCGTGCGGCGCATCTTGTCCAGCTCTTTCATCAGATCGTTCTTGGTGTGCAGGCGTCCGGCGGTGTCGACCAGCAACACATCGGTCGAGCGGGATTTCGCCGCGTTCAACGCGTCGAAGAGCACCGCGGATGGGTCGCCGCCCTGCTTCGTCTTGATGATTTCAACTCCGGTGCGCTGGCCCCAAACTTCCAATTGCTCGATTGCGGCGGCGCGGAAGGTGTCTGCTGCGCAGAGCAGCACCGTTTTGCCCATGCGGCGGTACCACGCAGCCAGCTTTCCGCTGGTTGTGGTCTTGCCGGTGCCGTTCACGCCTACCAGCAGGATTACCTCGGGCGGTTGCTCTACCACGCGCGGCGGGGTCGCGTACGCGTCGAGGATGGCTTTGATCTCGGTGCGCAGCATCTGCTTCAGCTCCGCGCCGTCTCGGATCTGGTGGTTCAGCGCGCGATCGCGCAACGCGGTAAGGATCTCCTGCGCCGTGACCACGCCCAGGTCGGCGGCGATCAGGCTCATCTCCAGATCGTCGAGCGCCTTGTCGTCGATCTCGACAGTAAGCGCGACGATCTCTTCGAGCGACTGCGAGAGGTTCTCGCGGGTGCGGGTCACCGCCTCGCGCATGCGTTCGAACAGGCCGCGTTTTTTGGGTTCTTCAGCCTCTTTCAGGCTGCCGAAAAGGGTTTGAATCATCGATGGCTCGTCCCTTTTAGTGTAGCAACCGAGGGAGTGCTCTGCGGATTACAGCTCGTCGCGGCCTGGACGGCGCATCAACTCCGCGACAGCCTCTCGCGGACTCTTGCCGCGGTGAAGGATGGCATCCACCTGCGCGGTGATCGGCATCTCGATGCCGTGCTCTGCAGCCAGACCCAAGGCAGCGCTGGTGGTCAGCACGCCTTCGGCCACTTTGCCGCCCATGCCGTTAAGAATGTCACCGAGAAGGTGACCTTTTCCAAGTTCAATGCCGACGCGCCGATTGCGCGAAAGCTCGCCCGTGCAGGTAAGCACCAGATCGCCTAGTCCAGCCAGCCCCGCCATCGTCTCACGCCGGCCGCCGCAAGCCACCGCCAACCGTGTGATCTCCGCGATGCCGCGGGTGATGAGCGCGGCCGCGCTGTTATGGCCAAGTTCGAGCCCAGCGACGATGCCGGTTGCGATCGCGATGACATTCTTGAGCGCGCCGCCGAGTTCCACGCCAATGACATCGTCATTGGTGTAAAGCCGCAATGCCGGCCCGGAGAGTTCCTCCTGCAGGCGAGCGGCGAGCGCTATGTCTTCGCACGCGATCGTCATTGCGGTGGGCTGTCCCGCGGCAACCTCCTGCGCAAAGGATGGTCCGCTGAGTACGGCGCAGGGCGGCGCGGACTGGCTGAGAGCGTCGGTGATCACTTCGCTGATCCTCTGGTGACGAATAGCATCAACACCGTTGCTGACGATGCCTTTGGTCGCGCTCACAAGCGCCTGGCCGGGTTTCAGTTGTGGAGCCATGCTGGTGTAGATCGCATGCACATGTGCGGACGGCATCACGCCAATGACGATCTCCGCCGATGCGAGCGCCTGCGCCAGATCTGCGCTCGGCTGCACTGCATCGGGCACCAGATAGCCCGGCAGATAGTTACGGTTTTCGTGGGATTGCGCGATGGAATCCGCAACCGCTGCGGTATGCGACCAGAGCGTGATGGAATGCGCACGCTGCTGCGCGAGCGAAATGGCAAGCGCCGTCCCCCACGCGCCGCTTCCGATAATGGCGATGCGGCTCAAGCGGCGGCGGCCTTCGACTTGCCGAAACGATACTCGGTACCGGAGAGCAGGCGCCGGATATTCGCGTGGTGCTTGGCGATGACGATCAGCGGCAGCAGGATTACCACCGCGATCATGAAGGGCGTTAGCGGCTCGTGCGGAAGGAGCAGCGCCGCTGCAGGAAAGGCAATCGCCGCGATGATAGAAGCCAATGAAACGTAGCGGCTCAGTGCAAAGATCACAATGAAACATGCCAACGCGACCAGCGCTGCGGTGGCCGTGATCCCTAGAAACACGCCAAAACCCGTTGCAACGCCCTTGCCGCCTTTGAAGCGGAGCCAAAGCGTATAGACATGCCCGACGATGGCGCAGATAGCAGCTGTCGCTGCGAGGTTCTGTGTTTGGAATTGCGTCTGGTGAACGTGCAACCCAACCTGCCACGCG
>JBJMGC010000051.1:0-4919 GCA_045808105.1 Acidobacteriaceae bacterium
CATCAGCAGGTCATTCGCCGCGGCGCCACCATCGACGCGCAATTCGCGAAAGGGGTTCGCCGTCTCCCGGTCCATCGCCTCCATTACATCAACCACCTGGAAGGCGATGCTCTCCAATGCTGCGCGTGCAATGTGACCGGACTGTGTACCGCGCTCGAGCCCGATCAGCAAGCCGCGTGCGTACGGATCCCAGTGCGGCGCACCCAGGCCGACAAAGGCCGGCACAAACACGACGCCGCCATTGTCGGGAACAGACGCGGCCAGCGCCTCCACATCTTCCGATTTGCGAATGATGCCGAGATTGTCCCGCAGCCATTGCACGACCGCTCCTCCGATGAAGATCGATCCTTCCAACGCGTACTCAAGCTTGCGTCCAAGACTGCAGGTAAGCGTCGTGATGAGGCGGTTCTCCGAGAGAACGAATTTGTCACCGATGTGCTGCAACAGGAAGCAGCCTGTACCGTAGGTATTCTTCGCGTCACCCGGCGAGAGACATAACTGCCCGAAGAGTGCGGACTGCTGGTCGCCCGCGACGCCGGCGATCGCAATCGAGCCAAGTCCGAGAGTTGTCGTTACCTCGCCAATGCGGTCGCTTGACCAGATCACCTCGGGCATCATGCTTTCGGGAATCTTCAACAGCCGCAGTAATTCCGAGTCCCACTTGCCATCGACAATGTTGTAGAGCAGGGTACGCGAGGCGTTGGTCTGATCGGTGACGTGGCGCTTTCCGCTGGTCAGGTTCCAAATCAGCCAGCTATCCACCGTCCCGAATGCCAGCTTGCCGGCCTCGGCCCTTTGGCGAGCTCCGTCGACGTTCTCGAGTATCCAGGCGACTTTGGTTCCTGAGAAGTAGGAGTCGAGCAGCAATCCCGTCTTCTGCCGGACTTTAGCTTCAGCACCCTCGCCCCGCAATTGATTGCAGAGCGGCGCGGTGCGGCGGTCCTGCCACACGATCGCGTTGTAAACGGGTTTTCCGGTCTCGCGATCCCAGACGATCGTAGTCTCGCGTTGGTTCGTAATGCCGAGCGCCACGACATCGCGAGGCCGGATGCCGGCGCGGGTCAGCACCTCGACGGCTACGGTTAGCTGCGACGTCAGGATGTCGTAGGGGTCGTGCTCCACCCAGCCGGCATTGGGGAAGCGTTGTGCGAATTCGTGCTGCGCCTGGGCTACGCTCTTCCCCTGTTGATCGAACAGAATAGCGCGCGAGCTTGTAGTGCCCTGGTCGAGAGAAAGGATGTACGGCATACGGCGGCAATTATATGCAACGCGCAAAAACCGGACGGGCTATTACGCGATGAGCGCTTGATGCGATGAACGCGCACGGAGTGCCAGGCCACTCGCGACCGAGGTGAACTCATCACCAGTGCGCACTCTGTCTGCGCCGAATCTGCGCTCGAAGATGCGGCGAACCGCCGGCACCAGCGACGTACCGCCGGTGAGAAAGACGCGATCGACCGACGCATCATGCACCCTCGCGTTCGCCATCACTTCTTCAACAGCCTGCTCGATGGTTGCGAGGTCAAGCGCGATCCATGCCTCGAACTGAGCACGTGTGACGGGTGCGTGCAGGTTGAAACCGTGTTCGCGGAAGTGAAATTCGGCATGCTCTTGATTGGAGAGCGCAATTTTGGTTCTTTGGACAGCCTGATGCAATTGATACCCGAGATCGGCTTCGATCAACTCCGAAAGTGCCTCGATCTTGGCTGGCTCGAAAGCTCGAATGCGGGCCGCGCGGAGCATTTCGCTGACAGCGCGGGTGCGCAGAAATGAGAGATGATGCCAATGCTCAAGCCGTACGTAGACCCAGCTTGGCACAGCGACCAAAGTCTTGCCGCCGGAATTTTCGAGTGTGCCTGCGCCAAGATGAGGCGAGACGAGGTGACGAACCAGCCGCGCGTCGAAGGTGTCTCCCGCCAGACCGACGCCACTGGTGGTGAGCAACTCGGTCCTTTCCTTCTGCTGCATTGCGTTCGGGCGAAGTTTTAAAAGGGAGAAGTCGCTGGTGCCGCCTCCAAAATCGCCGATCAGCACAAGTTCGTCTTTGGTCAGAGTGGAAGCGTAGTGATGGGCCGCGGCGACAGGTTCAAACTCGAACTCCACGTCCGTAAAGCCGGCTCTTGAAAATGCGTGGCGAAGACGCTCCAGCGCGAACTCATCATCGGCAGCAGAGGCGGCGCCAACAAAATGAACAGGACGGCCCACCGTGGCAGCAGTGATGGAGCAGCCGAAGTAGCCTTCCGCATGCTGGCGCAGATCGGCGAGGATACGGGCGACCAGATCTTCCAGCAGCTGCTGCCTGCCGAACACCTCCGTGCCCGTGAGAGTGCGGCTGGAGAGATACGACTTGAGGGACTGGATGAGCCGGCCCTTCGGTTCGGCTGCGAGGTAGCGCTCTATGCCCTCCGGGCCGCTCCAGGAGTGCAGTTGCGACCGGGTCCTAGTTTTCGTCTGCTCGAGATAGAGAAGAGAGCGATATGTCGCGGTCAGGCCGCCGGCGGCGGGCACCTGCAGCAGCCGAACACGTCCCTGATCGTCGGCTTGCGCAATCGAACTATTGGTTGTTCCGAAATCAATACCGACCATAAATGGCGCACCACTCCCAGTCTTTCACGGGTGCGCCCGCTGTGCAGCCGGTGCGTGATCGGTTATTCCATCGGGGCGGCGATATAGGCCCCTCTCCGCGATTGAGCGTCCACCGGAGAAGCATAGAAAGCCGGTCTACCGGAGATGGAAAAGACGGCGGGAGTGTCCTCAAAGAGATCGAAGGTGAGAACTTCACCCGCGGCGAGTCCGCGCACCACACTCAGCGGGATGCGCACAGTCGGCAGCTGCAGGGTGGCGAGATGCATTGTTCGCTGCAGGCGGGTGAGCAGGCCATTTCGCATTTCCGGCGATGTTTGTCGTTGTGTCTTCGGCGGCCCATCCAGTGAACGGATCAGGACCTTTGCCGCTTCGGACGAGAGCGTGAATGTAATGCGCCCTCGCTGTGTGCCGCAGGTCAGATCGAAAAAAAGCGACAACGTGCTGTCGATGGTGGGCATAAGCCGGTCGATGGAGCGGGCCGGAAGTGACGCGTCATTTCTGATCTCCAACTCAGGCGAGGACAGTGCGGTACTGAAGTCGCGGCAGATGAGATCCACCACGCTGCGAACAATGGAGCCCTCGATTTCAGTGGGCTCCCGTTCCAGCGATGTGCCGCCAGGGCCGCCAAGCAGGAGCTCGACAAAGAGATAGACCAGCGGGAGATCCATGTGCAGCAGAGCCGGTTGCGAGGCAGGACCCACGGCGAGCGTGGTTATGTAGTGGGTTTCCGCTTCCGGTGAGTGAATTACCTCATAAAACGGCACACGTTCCACTCCCGCAAAGGCAGCGTTGAAAGGAACGCCCAGCCAGCGTGTCATGTTGGCGTTTACCGCACGTGTAAAGAGCAGGCATAAACTCTGGAGCGTGAGCCGCTGCGCCTCATTCAGGACGGTCGGCGCAATGAGCCTGGCATGCAGCGGGACAGGAGTTTCATCTGGATTCGCGTTTGGGAGAGGAGAATCGATTTGCATAGAGTGCGCCACGTGCAGTAGGCAACTGCAAGCTCCGTACCAGATCTCCGGCCCGAATCTTAAAGAGCTCTAAGGAAGTCACGACATCTTCCATACTTCCGTAAGTTGACTTGAGCGCGCCCAGCGATGGAGGCATAACAGGAGTGCGGCGGCACCGATAAGTAGCGCCGCCGCTTTATTGGGAAATGTGCTTTCGCTACTTAGCCATTTCTTCCCGGATGGGTGGTTGCGGCGCGGCGAAGAAGGCGCGGGAGACGATGCCTCCGACGATGGCTCCGGCAATGGGTGCGACCCAGAAGAGCCAGAGCTGCGAGAGCGCCCAGCCGCCTGCGATTAGGGCTGGTCCGGTGGAGCGGGCAGGGTTGACCGAGGTATTCGTAATTGGGATAGAGACGAGATGGATGAGCGTGAGGCAGAGTCCGATGGCGATGGGAGCGAAGCCCTTCGGTGTGCGCTCATCGGTTGATCCCAGGATAACGAGTAGGAAGAAAGCCGTGAGGAGGAACTCTGCTACGAAGCACGCGAGCAGGGAATAAGCGTCAGGGGAGTGTGTGCCGTAGCCATTGGAGGCAAAGCCTGCGGCGCGGCTGAAGCCCTCCTTGCCGCTGGCGATGATATAGAGGCAGCCGGAAGCGGCGATGCCGCCGAGCACCTGGGCGACGATGTAGGGGAGCAGATCGCGCCCGGCGAAGCGTCCGCCGGTGTAGAGGCCGATGGACACAGCGGGGTTGAGATGCGCGCCGGAGATATGGCCGATGGCAAAGGCCATGGTGAGAACGGTAAGGCCGAAGGCGAGTGCGACGCCAGCGAAGCCGATGCCAAGTTGCGGATAGGCAGCGGCGAAGAGCGCGGATCCGCAGCCGCCAAAGACTAGCCAGAATGTACCAAAGAACTCGGCGGAGGCCCGTGTGAAGATGGACATGAGTTCGCTCGCTTTCTTGAGAAATGTAACGGCGACCGATTGTCGCGCAAAATGCTTCGGATGGGAAGTGAATTTGTATCTCTACACCGAACATTCACGGACTTGCCGTCCGGGAGGGCGCCGCCTTTGGCGGGCGAAGTGGGGTTCCGTTTTCTTTGCTCGCTCACGTCTGATTTTGTGCCGCGACTTGGCTGAGTCCGACATCTTCTTCGGTAACCCGGCAGCCACTTTTGTGCGCCTCGATCTCGTTCAAATGCGCAGGAAGACCCGTGCGATAGAGCGAGTGCGGCGTAGAGCGCCACGATGGCGCAGGGTGCGAAGAGAGAGTGATGGCAGCGGCGTCGAGCGAGACGCCTGTACCGCCTGTTTGCACGTGGACGGTCTCGGGTGAGGCAGTGATGACGCTCGAGAGGACGAAGGCGAGGATGGTGTTCATGCCG
>JBJMGC010000052.1:0-14399 GCA_045808105.1 Acidobacteriaceae bacterium
CAGCCGAGACTTGGTTGCTGCTGCGCGCCTCCGGCACCGAGCCGCTGATGCGCATTTACTCCGAATCAACGTCGAGGGAATCCGTGGACAAGCTGCTCGAATCGGCGCGCGCATTTGCGCTGGCGAGCAAGTGAGGCGCTTCAGCCGCCAAGATTGAAGACGACGTTCTCCGTCGTCTCCACTTCAACCGGCTCGCCATTCAACAAGTAGGGGCGATAGCGCCAGGTCCGCACCGCCTCCTCTGCCGCGGTCCTCAGCAACGGCGGTCCGCTCACGACGCGCAGGTTCTCAATGATGCCGCTCTTGGAGATCGTCGCGCTCAGCACTACGGTGCCCTGCACACGCGCTGCACGGGCAATCGCCGGATACCGCGGCTCGACACCGCTTACCTTTCGGCCTTCCATCACTCCAGAGGAGATGACAGGTTTCCTCACCGGAGCCACCCGCACCTGCGTTGGCGCGGCAGCGCCAATGGAGGCAGGGAAACCCGTCAGCGAGTTACCACTCTCCCGTGCAAGCGGAGCAAGGCCTAAGTTTGTCGGCCCCGGCGCATCGTTGACCACGATGCGATTAGGAATGATGCGAGGTGGCGTGAACGGATTCGCGAGCACCGCCGCATCCGCGGCGACGCTCACCACGCGGGCAATATGAGGCAGTGGCTGAGCAGGAGGCGCCGGAGCCGCCAGCAACATGCTCAATGTCTGCCGCGGCAGAGATGCGGGATACAGCAGAGGCAGCAACAGCAGCACACACGCGATGCTGGCGTTGCAAATCGTCGCAATACCGGAGGTCGCAATTCCAGGGAACCAGGTGCGATACGTCCTCATCTTCCCACCGGATTCCATCAACGCATCTTCGAACATGGCGCACCTCGCATCCGCGTACGTTGCATAACATGCAGACACGCCTATAGACACGCGATTCGTCATGCTTGTTCCCGCTATTTGGCCAGCTCTGCCTCGACGCGCTGCGTCAGCTTCGGGTCTTCCGGCTCCACATCCGGCGCGAAACGCGCTACCGGCGTGCCAGAACGATCCACCAGAAACTTCTCAAAATTCCACAGCACCTCAGGCTCCGCGTTCGGCGTCACACCGAATTCGACCAGGTGCTGGCGCAAGTCGTTCGTGATTGTTGTGGGTTTGGGTTGCGCCTTGATGAGCGATGCATAGAGCGGATGCTTCCGCGGTCCAACCACGGTGATCTTCTCGAAGATCGGGAATTTGACTCCAAAGTTGGTCGTGCAGAACTGCGCGATCTCCGCATTGGTGCCTGGCTCCTGCTCGGCAAAGTCATTTGCAGGAAAACCCAACACGGAAAATCCGCGATTGCTAAACCGCGCATGCAGCCTCTCCAACCCCTCGTACTGCGGTGTAAAGCCGCACTTCGACGCGACATTCACAATCAGCAGCACCTTGCCCTCATAATCGGCCAGCGATGCAGCAGCGCCATCGATCTGACGCAGGGGAACACTCTCCAGTCTTGCGCTCATTTCACTCTCCTTCCCGCAGTATATGGACGCCAAGCGCTTTGCCGAAACGCAAGAGGCGCAGCCAAAGCCGCGCCTCTTGCTGACACTTACGGTTCAGTTTATTTCATGCCATTCAGGATAGATCCCACCAGGCCGCCTACCACTCCTGCCTCCGTCGTCTCCGCGCGCCGCTCCTGCGGCATGTACTCCTGCAGTTTGTGCGCCAGCTTCGCGATGGGCAACGTCTGCAGCCACACGCGTCCGGGCCCGGTAAGCGCTGCGAGGAAAATACCGTCACCGCCGAAAATCATGTTGCGGATGCCAGGGATGCGCGTGATTTGAAAGTTCACACCCGCTTCAAACGCGCCCACATGCCCCGGATGCACACGCAGCAGTTCACCTGGCTGCAGGTCCTTCACGATCAGTTCGCCGGAAAGCTCCAGCCATGCCATACCCGCTCCACTGAGTCGCTGCAGGAGGAATCCGTCGCCGCCGAAGATGCCCGCGCCCAGCGACTGCTGGAATCCGACGCCAAGCTGAACGCCCGCTGTCGCGCAAAGAAATCCATGACGATGGATCAAGTACTCGCGGCCATTCGTAACTTCGACCGGAACAATATGGCCCGGCACTTTGGTCGCGAATGCAATTTCGCCCGGAGCTCCCACCGCGCGATACTCCGTCATAAAGAGCGTGCCGCCTCCGGCCACGCGCTTCAACGCTCCAAAGATGCCGCCTCCACCGCCCATCTGCGTATGGGTCATCATCTGAATCGACGCCGACATCCAGGAGAGTTCTCCCGCCTCGGAAATGATCGCGTCATTGTGATCCAGCAAAAATTCCAACACCGGCATCGTGGTGCCTGTTACCCGGCTCTGCATACCTTCGTCCTCCCGGCGCGTCCGCCGCGCGTTTCCGCCCGACGCCAGCATACACATACGGGGCAAAATCGCTCATAGTTCCGCAGCGGATTTATGCAATGAGCAACAGTTTCGCTGCATAGACAGGCGTCGAACCGCCGCAAAGAAACGAGGACGGACCCGATTTCTGCCTCGTCGTTCGTTCCGGGTTATCTGTTGACACACAACAGGTAGGTCAGGCTATATTCCTGTTGCTGATCAACAGGAGCGCGAATGGGCGACAAAGCGGAACTCCTTCAAGGCACGCTCGACACCCTGGTATTGAAGACGCTCTCTTCCATGGGCCCGCTGCACGGCTATGGCCTCGCGCGACGCATCGAGCAGATAAGCGGTAACACCCTCGTGCTAAATCAGGGCACCATCTACCCCGCCTTGCTGCGGCTGGAGCAGCGCGGCTGGATCAGCTCCGATTGGAGCAAATCCGAAAATAACCGCCGCGCCCGCTTCTACTCCATTACCAGTCGCGGACGCCGGCAACTCGTCCGCGCCACAGAAGGCTGGCAGCGCATGGCCGCCATCATGGATCGCTTCTTCGAACCGCAACCGTAGTGCGCCATCAGGAGGCACGCCATTGTCTCTCCGCATCCTTGTAACGCGACTCTTCGCTCGCCGGCGGCGCCGTTCCGATTCCGATATCGACGAGGAATTGACTGCCCACCTCGAGATGGCGGCTGCCGAACTCCGCGATCATGGTATGAGCGCGGAAGCGGCAGAGCGGGAGGCGCGCCTCCGCTTCGGGGGCGTTACCCAGCAGCGTGAAGCCTATCGCAACCAAGCACGTCCGCCACTGATCGACAGCATCGTGGCCGACCTCCGCTACGCCACCCGCCAGCTTCGCCGCAATCCTGCCTTCACTACTGTCGCCGTCCTAACGCTCGCCCTCGGCATAGGCGCGACCACCGCGATCTACAGCCTGGTCCAGGCGGTGCTGCTACGCTCCCTGCCCTACGGACACGCGGAACAGCTGGTTTATCTCTACATGCCAAATGTCCATCTCGATGCGCCACCTGAAGTCATGACTCCGAGCGACGCAGACTTCTTCGACATCCAGCGCATGAGCCACTCCTTCCGGTCGATGACGGCATTCGGTCAGAAGATCTTCAATGTCTGCACACCAAACACAGTCACCCGCGTCTCTGCTGCAACAGTCGACGCCCAGTTCTTCTCCACATTCGAAGCCGCGCCCATTCTCGGTCGTACCATCCTCCAGCAGGACAATGTCCCCGGTCAGGACCACGTCGCCATCATCAGTTACAAGTTATGGCATTCGCTCTTTGCAGAAAGCACGGATGTCCTTACGCGCGCAATCATCTTCGATGGAAGCCCCTACCGAATCATCGGCGTCATGCCGCGCGAGTTTGAATATCCGACCTTCAGTGATCTGCCTTATGGCAACGCGAGCGTCCGCACAACGGACATCTGGGTACCGCTGGCTCTTACTCCGCAGCAGGCCGCCGATCGCGAAAGCGCTAACCTGTACACGGTCGCGCGGCTCAAGCCAGACGTCACTATCGCCGGCGCCCAGGCAGAGATGAGCGCCATCGTGCGGCAGCTCACCTCTCTGCACAAGTTTTACTCGAGCGGCTGGAGCGCCAAGATCGAGTCCCTGCGCGATAACCCCATCGGTCCGGTTCGTCCGCTGCTTCTACTGTTACTCGGCGCAGTCACGTGTGTTCTGTTTGTTGCTTGCGGCAATGCTGCCAACCTGCTTCTGGCACGTGCTGCAGCTCGTACTCACGAATTCGGCGTGCGCGCCACGTTGGGCGCTGCCCGTTTCCGCATTATCCGCCAATTGCTCACGGAAGCGCTGCTGCTCAGCGGAATCGCTGGTATCAGTGGTATTGCACTTGCCTGGTTGTTCCTCCGTCTTTTGCTTCGGCTCGATCCCGGAGATATCCCTCGCCTGCAACAGGCTTCGATCGATCCATGGGTGCTGCTGTTTGCCGTCGCCCTGGTATGCGTCACCTGCTTGCTCTTCGGCACACTGCCAGCCGTCTCGGCATCCCGCGTCCGTCTCACGGCAGCGCTTCAATCTGGTGTCTCGCGGGGCGTGGTCGTTGCGCGCAGCCGGCGACGCAGCCTGCTCATCGTCGGAGAAGTTGCGCTGGTAGTTGTGCTCCTTGCTTGTGCAGGGCTGCTTCTGCGCAGCTATCGCAAGGTCGTAGACGTGCGGCCTGGCTTTGCAGCCTCCACCCTCACCTTCGATGTTGGCCTCGATGCGCGCTACAGCAAGCCTGAACAGCGTCGTGCCTACTTCCATCGCCTGCTCGATGCGATCGCCGCCATTCCGGGCGTCCAGAACACAGGTGCCATTACCATCGCGCCGCTCAGCCACGCCGGCAGCATGACCTTCCTATGGGTCGACGGATATCCCCACAACGCTCCGAACACTCTCATCGAAGACGACGAACCCACACCCGACTACTTCACCGCTATGGGCATGCCGCTGCTGGCCGGCCGCTTCTTCACGCCGGCGGACCGCGACAACAGCCCGAAAGTCGTCATCGTGAACGCCAGCTTTGAAAAGCGATACTTCGCCGGCCAAAGCGCAATCGGCCATCGCCTGCGCGCTGCCGATACCCAGAAAGGTCCGTGGGCCACCGTCGTCGGCGTCATCGCCGATGTGCACTCGCAAAGCTTGGAGCAAGCTCCCACGCCACAGATCTACTCTCCGTTCTGGCAGGACGACAATGGCAGCGCAAATGTCGCCACTCGTGCATCGCTTCCACCTGACGCGTTGATCGACTCCATCCAACGTGTTGCGCGCTCAGTCGACCCCACTGTTGCCATCGCAGACTTGCAGACGATGCAGCAGGCGATCGCCGCCTCCACCGTGCGCCGACGCTTCCAGACCACGCTGGTCAGCATCTTCGCTGGCGTCGCACTTCTGCTCGCGCTTATCGGACTCTACGGCCTGCTCGCTTACTCCGTACGGCAGCGCGTTCCGGAAATTGGTGTTCGCATCGCGCTCGGCGCATCCCGAGCTCGCGTCATTGGCATGGTCGTGCAACAAGGACTGCGGCTGGTCATGTTCGGGCTCATCATCGGACTAGCTGCGGCACTGGCATGTGTACACCTGCTCGCCGGGATGCTCTATGGCGTCCGCACATATGATCCTGTGACATTTGTGGGTGCTCCAATTCTTCTCGTGCTCGCAGCCCTCATGGCCTGCGGCGCTCCTGCCTGGCACGCCGCCCATATCGAGCCGAGCGAAGCTCTCCGGGCGGAATAAAATCCACCGCTTGCCAGAGCGCCCGCATGCCTCTATACCTGTGGGAGCGTTTTGCGCTACAGATTCGGGGAGCACACAGATTCGGGGAACAGATTTGGATAAGAGAGAATTTCTGAAGGCCTCCGGCCTCGCACTTACCGGCACCATGCTCACACCCTTTGTCCCCGGCCAATCATCGACCGCTGCCGAAACTGCAGAGCGACCGGTCGGGACGCGCAAAAACTGGTCCGGCAACTACACGTACAGCACGGATCGGCTTGACACGCCTGCCAATGTCGAGGAAGTGCAAAGCATCGTGAAGCGTGCCCGAAAGCTGCGGGCACTCGGCACGCGTCACTCCTTCAACGCCATCGCCGACAGCACATCGGAGCAGATCTCGCTCCAGCACTTCGATCAGATGACGATCGATCCTGCTGCCCGCACCGTCGCCATCGGCGCGGGCGTCACCTATGGCAAGCTCGCGCCGTACATCGACAGCCACGGCTTCGCTCTGCGCAATTTGGCATCTCTTCCACACATTTCAGCGGCCGGCGCCTGTGCCACGGCGACGCACGGCTCAGGCATCCACAACCAGAATCTCTCCTGCGCCTGTGCAGCGCTTGAGCTTGTCATCGCCAACGGCGAGCGCCTCACTGTCTCGCGCGCAAAAGATCCTGAACACTTCGCAGGCGCCATTGTCGCTCTGGGCGCGCTCGGCATCGTGACCAGCCTCACGCTCGATCTCGAACCCACCTATCAGGTGGAGCAGGTCGTCTACCAGGACCTGCCATTCAGCGAACTGGAGCACAACCTCGATGCCATCTTCGGCAGCGGCTACAGTGTCAGCCTCTTCACAGATTGGCAGAACCATCACGCCACACAGGTGTGGATCAAGCGGCGCGTCGAGCCAGGAAAGCCCTATGCCTGGCCGCAGGAGTTCTATAACGCGAAGCGCGCGACGGAGAAGCTACATCCGATCACCGGCCATCCGGCGGAAGCCTGCACTGAGCAGCTTGGCGTACCGGGACCGTGGTACGAGCGGCTGCCGCACTTCCGCATGAATTTCACTCCCAGCAGCGGTGCGGAGCTGCAGACCGAATACTTTGTGCCGCGCGAGCACGCTTACGAAGCGATCCGCGCGGTCGAGCAACTTCGCGATCACATCACGCCGCATCTATTTGTCACTGAATTGCGCACAATCGCGCCCGATTCACTGTGGATGAGCATGGCCTACCAACGCCCTTCGCTCGCCATCCACTTCACCTGGAAACCGGAATGGCCTGCGGTCAAGAAGATCCTGCCCATGATCGAAGCGAAACTCTCTCCCTTTGAGCCCCGGCCGCATTGGGCCAAGCTCTTTACGCTGCCGCCGGCCACGCTGCAGTCGCGCTACGCAAGAGTTGGTGATTTCAAACAGTTGCTCCAGCAGCGCGATCCGGAAGGCAAGTTCCGCAATGCATTCTTGGAATCCAACCTTTACAGCACGTAAGGAGAAAGCTACTCCCGCCCACGCTCTTTCAGCTTCTCCAGTACCAGGGCAGGCACCAGCCCTTCGACGGATCCGCCCAGCCGGAAGACTTCCTTTACCAGCCGTGAGCTGACATAGGAGAACTTTTCTGCCGGCATCATGAAGACGGTTTCCAGATCCGGAGCCAGTCGCCGGTTCATCAGGGCCATCTGCAGCTCGTATTCGTAATCGCTGATGGCACGAATACCGCGCAGCAACGCCTGCGCCCGCTGCGACCGGACGAAGTCCACCAGCAGTCCATCGAAGCTTTCAACCGTGACATTCGGCATATGCTTGACCGCCGCCGTCAACATGACGCATCGCTCCGGTACCGTGAACAGGGGGCTCTTCTGGGAGTTTTCGAGCACCGCGACCACGAGGTGGTCGAAGATCTTCGCGCCTCGCGCAATCAGGTCGAGATGACCATTCGTCATCGGATCGAAGGTGCCGGGATAGATGGCCTTGACTGTGTTCATAACAGACGTTCCGTCCGCGAGTGTAAGCGGGCTACCCGCCGCGCGTCCACCTCATTGGCGCTCGTGTTCACGAATTTACGCGTAATGGCGATATCCATGGTACGCGGCGCAGAGCAGCCATCTACCATGATCAGCACATGCGTGCTCTCGTGCCTGCCACCCTGCGTCTGACGCTCAGCCTTGCGGCGATAGCAACATTTCCTCCTGGCTGGATTCTCGCCGCTCCCGTCAGCAGCTACAAGGTACTTGCCGAATTCCCGCATTCGATCGACAGCTATACCGAGGGCTTCTTCTATCGCGATGGTCTCTTCTATGAGGGAACAGGGCTGAAGGGGAGCTCGGCAATTCTTGTCATCGACCCGCAGACTGGAAAAATTCTTCAACGACGAGACCTGCCGCAGCAATTCTTCGGCGAAGGAATCGTCGACTGGGGGCCAGATATTTACGAATGGACGTGGCAGTCGCACATCTGCTTCATCTATGACCGGTTCTCTCTTCGTCCGGTCGGTCAGTTCACGTATTCCGGCGAAGGCTGGGGCATGACGCACACACCGCGAGAGATCGTCACCAGCGACGGCACCGCGACATTACGGTTCCGTGACCCCCACACTTTTAATGAGACGCGCCAGATTGTGGTGAAAGACGGCGCGCATGTCATCGAACAGCTCAATGAGCTCGAATATGTCAAAGGTGAGATCTACGCGAACATCTGGCACTCGAACCGCATCGCCCGTATCGCCCCGAGAGATGGACACGTCATCGGCTGGATCGATCTCGCCGGCCTCATGCCGGAGAGCCGCAGAGTCGACCGCGAGTCGGTGCTCAACGGCATCGCGTACGATGCGCAGCACGATCGGCTCTTCGTGACAGGAAAGCAGTGGCCGACAGTCTTTGAAATAAAAGTCGTTAGCCGGCCATTACCAGCGTCGTCATTTCGACGATCGCGCTAAGACATCAATGCTAAAAAAGACGGCCGCAATGGGCCGTCTTTTCCGCTCCAGCTTGATGATCGGCCGAGCTATTGTGGCCGTCGCGTTGCCGGCGGTCGGACTGCGGCCTCGGCTGCAACGGCTCCATTCACCGGTACGGGGGGAATGTCAGCTTCCTTTACCCCACTGATCCCCAGCTTTTGCCGCAGCTGCTGGTGAATGCGATCAAAGGTGTCGCGATTGTCCTTCAGATATTGCCGCACATTTTCCCGACCCTGGCCGATGCGCTCGCCCGAGTAGCTGAACCATGCGCCTGACTTCTCGACGACATTGTTGGCCACTGCCAGATCCAGCACATCGCCTTCGCGCGAGATGCCCTCGCCGTACAGGATGTCGAACTCGGCATCGCGGAAGGGCGCAGCCACCTTGTTCTTCACGATCTTCACCTTGGTGCGCGAGCCAACCACCATATCGCCATCCTTCACCGCAGCGATGCGGCGAATGTCGATTCGTACCGAGGAGTAGAACTTCAGCGCACGGCCGCCGGTGGTCGTCTCGGGATTGCCGAACATCACGCCGATCTTCTCGCGGATCTGATTGATGAAAATCAGGCACGTGCGCGACTTCGAGACGGTGCCGGTCAACTTGCGCAGCGCCTGCGACATGAGGCGTGCCTGCAGACCCATATGGGAGTCGCCCATCTCACCGTCGAGCTCAGCCTTGGGTACCAACGCGGCGACGGAATCCACTACCAGCACGTCGATCGCACCGGAGCGAACCAGTGCCTCGGTAATTTCCAGTGCCTGCTCACCGTAGTCCGGCTGCGACACCAGCAGGTTGTCTACATCCACCCCCAACTTCTTGGCATAGCCCGGGTCAAGCGCGTGCTCGGCATCCACGAAGGCCGCCATGCCGCCCAACTTCTGCGCCTCGGCAATGATTTGCAGCGTGATGGTGGTCTTGCCCGACGACTCCGGCCCAAAGAGCTCGATAACACGCCCGCGGGGCACGCCGCCTACGCCCAGTGCCGCGTCAAAGGAAATCGAGCCCGTGCTGATGGTGGAGATCGGCACAATCGCCTCTTTGCTGCCGAGGCGCATGATCGAGCCCTTGCCAAACTGCTTCTCTATCTGCGAAAGCGCCAGTTCTACCGCGCGTGAACGATCATCTGCCATGCCCGAAACCTCTCCATCCCGCCGGTCATTTCCCGGCTCGTCTATCTTATTGATTTACCAGCTATTCCCGAGTCTAGCAGGTGAATAGAAGGCGAAACAAGCACCGAATAGTCGTAGCCCAAAACGGGCTGCATCAAGAACCTAAATCCTTACAGAAATAGACCACCCGCTCCGTCTCCGCAAAGCCAAGCCTGCGATGCATGGCATGGCTGTCGTCGTTATCGAGCAACGCATCCGATCCCAGCTCACTGCATCCCATCTGCCGCGCCCAGGCCTCCACCGCACTCACGAGCGCGTGCGCCGCTCCCTGCCGTCGCACGTGCGGTTCCACATAAATCCCCTCCAGAAACACCACCGGCGATGTCGCGCATCCATTCACGTAGTCTCGCCGGAGACTGGCCTCCGCAAAACCCGCCGGGTTGCCTTCGGTCTCCACGGCAATCCTGACGAAGAACCTCGAATCATCCGTCAGCATCGCTTCGGTCTCGCGCCGATTCTCCTCCTCCACCAGCTCCGGCCACAGCGCCTGCCGCATCCGCTGCCAAGCAGGCAGAGTCAATGCCGTGGGCGCCTCGATTCGGAAGCCGCCGCTCATCGCTTCAGCAAATCCTTCATCGCTTCAGCAAATCCACCGGCTCCCGCACATCCGTCACCCGCATATGCCGCGCCAGCGCCGGATGCTGCCGCTCCACTGCCTGATACATCTCCCATGCCACGCGCCGATAGGAGAAGTGACCCTGTGGCGCGGAACGCAGCTCACTGATGTACAGCGCCTCGGCAAAGTCCATCTGGAAGAGCGAGCGGCAGCGCGTGCCCAGTGGCAACAGGTAGCGAGCCGTCGCAGCCGCCTCGGGAGCCTCGCTCGCTGCGACAATGGCGAAGGCCTCATGCGCCGCCGTGGTTGCCGCTTCGTAGGTTCCGACCAGTCCGGCTTCGGCAAGACCCTCCGGCACATCGACGCCGTGCGCCGCCGTAAAGCTCTGGAGCGTTTGCAGGCAGCGCCGATGGCGGTGCATATCGCGGAAGCCACCGATATCCATCAGGATGTCAAAGCGCAGCGGCGGCCCGGCCGCAAATCCGCGCAGCAGGTCATCATGCCGTCCACGATGCCGCACACCCAGGTCGATAAGCTCAGTCCGTTTCGCTTCGGGCAGCGCCGCTACGCGGTCGCGAACCTGCCGGAAAGGATATTGGCACGCGCCATAAAGCAGCGTCGCCGCAATCTCCACCTCCAGCGATGGCCCACGCTCCACCAGATCGACCAACGGAGCAGAATCGATGGCTGTATCCCCCATCAACTCGCGTGCAGCCTGCTCCAGCTCGCGCCGAGTCTCCTGCTGGTAAGGATTGGCCGCCGCATACTTCATCAGGGTGGGGGCCACCTTCACCTCGCGCTCCACAACGGCCGCGGCCTGATTCGCCAAGTCCGGATCTGTCACCCGTATCTCCGCCACCAGATCGCTCAGTTCGCGCCCGTGCACATTCCACGCCGGCCCCGTACCGGCGGCGCGCAGCCTCTCCCCCAACTCGCGCACTTCTGCATAATCGTCGCTCAGCAGGCGACTTACTTGCATCTCCAGCGTGCGCGCATTCACGATCTGGCCCAGAGACGTATTGGTCGCCAGCGGCAGCAGATAACGCGCGACATCAAAGGCTCGCGCGCGCAGCGTCCGCTCGAAGCTCTCCGGCTTCATATCCGCCGGCCGCTCGGTCTTCGCCATCAGCGAGGCAAGCACACCTTCGCTCACCGTGTGGTAATCGGCAAAGAGGCGTTCGATCGTCGACTCATACGTTGTCCGTGCGGCATTGGCGTTTCCGAACTCCGGCAGGTACCAGCCGCTCTTGCGGAAGTTCTGGTAGCGCGTCGAGCGCTCCTGCCCATCCCAGCGCTGCTCATCCACCAGGACGATCGCGGCCAGCAGGCTCAAGCGTTCGATGGCAAACGCCACGTGCGCCAGATCGGCAATCGACCGGTGGCCGTACTGGAAGTAGAAAGTATTGAGGAACTGCTCGGCGCGCTGCGAAGAGATTTCGCGCAACGACTCCTTCATCGAAAGCGAAGACCGCGAGTACTTCGCCATCGCATAGGCCAGCACTTCGGGATCGGCGCCATGCACCGCGTAGACATCGGTCTGGTTGCGCGGCTGCTCGCCGTTAGTTTGCGTCGTAGTGGGAGGAAGGGGAGCCACTTCGGTCTGGGCCATCTTGCCACCAGCATACGGCTTGCCACGCGTCGCCACACCCTGTGAGAAACACGTCCCATTCCGCTGGTCCGCGGCCCTGCCCGGGCGCTAACCTCAGAATCATGAACGCCCGCCCTGTCGCCGGAGACGCCGCCCCCTACTACTTCACCTACATCGACAAGGTGGAAGGCGACAACTGCCTCGCCAGCATGACCGCTCAGTTCGATCGGGCTCTGACCTTTTTCGCAGGCATTTCCGAAGAGAAATCCCTCGACCGCTACGCGCCGGACAAGTGGAGCATCCGCCAGGTCCTCAGTCATCTGAACGATACCGAGCGTGTCTTCGTCATGCGCGCGCTGTGGTTCGCCCGTGGCTTCGATACGCCGTTGCCCAGCTTCGATCAGAACATCGGTGTCACCGGCGCGGAGCCCGACCGCCTGCCCTGGGCCGCACATGTCGAGGAGTTCCGACACATCCGTCAGGCCAGCATCGATTTCTTCCGCAACCTGCAGCCGGAGGCATGGTCCCGAAGTGGAATCGCCAGCGGGTACCCCTTCACCGTGCTCGCACTCGGCTTCATGGTTCCCGGCCACGTCGCGCATCACATCGCGATCCTGCAAGACCGCTACCTCTAGGTCTGGCCTAGGTCACGCTCCCGTCAATTGCACCCACACCCGCGCTTCGCTACTCTGGACCCGGATCGTCGCCGACCGGATACGCAACCCCGGCGCGTCCGAAATTCATCGCGGTGCGGAGCCGCCACGGGACGGCAAGGACGTGCAGGACATCCTCAAGATCACCGGGCACCGGCCTACGCCACTGCCGAAGCGCCACTGGGCCATGACCCAGCGCTGGAACGACCTCCTCTTCGCCCACTGGCCTGTTCCCGCAGCCGCCGTCGCACCTCTGCTTCCCGCCGGACTGGTTCCGGACACCTTCGACGGCTCAGCGTGGATCGGGGTCGTGCCCTTCTGGATGGACCGCATCCGTTTCCGCACCATCCCAAGAGTGCCCGGAGCCCACACCTTCCCGGAGCTCAACCTGCGCACGTACGTCCGCGAGGAGCACACCAATCTCTCCGGGGTCTACTTCTTCTCGCTCGATGCTGCCAACCCGATCGCTGTTTCGGTAGCCCGGGCCTTCTTTCGCCTGCCCTACTATTGGGCTCGCATGTCCATCCGTCCGCAGCAGGATGGCCGCTTCCTCTACCGCAGCGACCGCCACCTCACGCGGCACCCGGTGCGCTTCCGCGCTACCTACCGCGGCCTCGGGCCCACGCAGCGCCTCGCTCAGAGTGCTCCCGGGACCATCGAGTACTTCCTCACCGAGCGATACCGCCTGTACACCGCCGATCGTCGCGGCCGCCTATTCCAGGGCGAAATCCATCACCTGCCCTGGCCGCTCGAAGCAGCCGAGGCCGAGTTCCCTCTCAACGAGCTCCCCGCCGCTCACGGCATCACCCTTCCCGATACGCAGCCGATCCTCTTCTACGCACGCGAGCTGGTCGTCTACATTTGGTCGCTCGAGATGGCCAAACGCCTCAAGTCCGCACTGGGCGCTCGGCGCGCCGTTCCTGCCGCTGAACCACTTTAGGCTGGCACTCTAGGCGCGGATCTTACCCGACAGGCTTATCAATCGTTGTCTTACGCACCAAAATCGAATTCCTGCCTGATGTTTCTCATTTGCTCCTTCGACCTGCCCCCGTATTTCTCTACTCGGTCGAGATAGGCCGTCCAGAGAACGCCCAAACGGATAATAGTCCAGGGATGCTCCGCTCCTCAGCAATAAGCCGATGAATGGAGCGTGGCCCGTGAGCGCTGCCAAAGAAAGCGCCGTATAGCCACCCTTGTTCCGCTTATTCAGATCGGCGCCCCATTCGATCAGCACTTGGCCAATGCTGATCTTCCCATCTAAGGCAGCAATTATCAGGATGGTCCACCAGTTGACCTCTCTTCGTTTCCAAAGCGCACTGAACTAGCAGCTCTAGTCCTCATCAGCGATACTTTCCCTCATGACTGAACGTACCGCCGAGCTCGCCAACAAAATTGCACTCGTCACCGGAGCATCGCAGGGTATCGGACGCGCCTGCGCCATCACCCTCGCTGCTCAGGGCGCCACCGTCGCGCTGGCCGCACGCAATGAAGAGAAGCTGCGGGCCGTCGCGGAAGAGATTGCTGCTGCCGGCGGCCGCGTTGAGGTCTTCGTCCTCGACATCAGCAACGAGGCCTCCATCAAGGACACCGCGAAAGCGGTGATCGCGAAGCTCGGCCGCATCGACATTCTGGTCAACAACGCCGGCATCACCCGCGACATGCTGCTCCTGCGCATGAAACGCGCTGACTGGGACGATGTGCTCGCGACCAATCTCACCGGCACCTTCCTGCTGACGCAGGCCGTGCTCAGCTCCATGATGAAGTCGCGCTGGGGACGCATCATCAGCATCTCGAGCGTGGTGGGTCAGACGGGGCAGGCCGGCCAGGCCAATTACGCCGCTTCCAAAGCCGGCCTCATCGGCTTTACCAAGTCGCTCGCG
>JBJMGC010000053.1:0-7580 GCA_045808105.1 Acidobacteriaceae bacterium
AGCTCGCTCCGGCGGCGCGCTCCATTATTCAGGCTGCAGATATGGCTGAGCAGAGCGCGAATGCCATCCTGGCCCATTGCGTTGTTGGGATAGGTGGCCCGCATGTGCGCGGCGTGAACAGCCGCGGCGGCATCAGTCTGGGAACACGCATGCGGGAGATCACGCGCGAGGATGTGCGCGCTGCTGTCGATCGCGCGCGTGCCGTCTCGCTGCCTGCGGAGCGTGAGCTCATTCATCTGCTGCCACAGCAGTTCATTCTCGACGAGCAGCCAGGCATTCACGATCCCGTGGGCATGATCGGCAACCGCCTGGAGGTGAACCTGCACCTCGCCACCTGCTCCGCCAGCGCCGCGCAAAGTCTCGTCACCTGCGCGAATAAAGCCGGGCTTGAAGTGACCGATACGGTCTTTGAAGGTGTGGCCGCGGCGGAGGCGATCGTCTCTGCGGATGAGCGTGAGCTGGGTGTTTGCCTGATCGATATCGGCGCAGGATCGTCGGAGGTCGTCGTCTTCTTCGAAGGTGCGGTTGCGCACACCGCGGTGGTCCCGATCGGCGGCGATCACTTCACCAACGACATTGCTGTCGGCCTGCATGTCTGCGTTGAAGAAGCGGAGTTTCTCAAGCAGCACTATGGCAACTGTGTGGTCACATCGATTTCTTCCTCCGCCGAGGTGGAGATCAGCGGCACGCCGGGACACGGCCCGCGCACGATTCCGCAGCGGCAGATCGCGGAGATTCTTGAACCGCGCGCGCGCGAACTGTTCCACATGCTGCGCGATAACCTGCGCTCGGGCGGTGTGCTGGAAGCGCTGGGCGCGGGCTGCATCCTGACCGGCGGCGGCGCGCGGCTGGCTGGCCTGCTCGATTCAGCGGAGAGTTTGCTGCACGTTCCTGCGCGGCTGGGTTATCCGGCGGCTCTCTCCCGCATGCCGGAAGAACTGGTGCAGCCGGAGTACGCAACCGCCATCGGCATGCTGCTGTATACGCATCGCACGCGTGTGCTAAAGGCGGCGGAAGACCACAGTCTGCGCGCGAAGCTGCGGGCGATTTTTGCGGGGAGCCTGTAGAGGCTTGGACCGGCAATCTGGAGAGACTGCGACGGGAAGCACCTACCGGCTGCGGCGCTTGTCGGGATTTCTCCAGCCTGTGGAGAAAAAGCACTAGAAAACCCGAGGAAACAGGAATAAAAGCAGTAATAGCACGGAATATAGCAGCGAGATGGGAGCAGTGAGCCGATGAATGATCCAGAGGAGATCCGCATTCAGTACAACGACGAGGTGCCGCGCGGCGCAAAGATCAAGGTGATCGGCGTCGGTGGCGGAGGCGGCAACGCGGTGAATCGCATGATTGCGGCCAAACTGGAAGGCGTCGAGTTCATCGCCGCGAATACGGATGTGCAGGCACTGCAGCTTTCGCAGGCGCCGGTGAAGCTGCAGCTTGGCGTCAAGCTGACCAGCGGCCTGGGCGCGGGCGCGAATCCGGATGTGGGGCGCCGCGCTGCCCTCGAAGATTCCGAAAAGATCATCGAAGCCCTCGAAGGCGCGGACATGGTATTCGTCACCACCGGGCTTGGCGGCGGCACCGGTACAGGCGCGGCTCCGGTGATTGCCTCGCTGGCCAGCGAGATGGGTGCCCTGACTGTCGCAGTCGTGACTCGTCCATTCGGCTTCGAAGGTAAGCGGCGCATGCAGCAGGCCGAGCGCGGCATGCAGGAGCTGTTGGAAGCAGTCGACACAATGATCGTGATCCCCAACGAGAAGCTGTTGGTGGTCGCCAAAGACGCCGGCTTCTTCGAGAGTTTCCGTGTAGCAGACGACGTGCTGCGCCAGGGTGTCCAGGGCATTTCGGACATCATCACCATCCCGGGCATCATCAACCGCGATTTTGCCGACGTGAAAACGACCATGCACGGCATGGGTTATGCCGTCATGGGCACCGCCATGCGCTCCGGGGCAAACCGCGCCGTGGAAGCGGCCCAGGCGGCGATGGCTTCGCCGCTGCTCGAAGCAGGTGCGATCGACGGGGCAAAGGGCATCCTGATCAACATCTCGGGGTCCAGCAACCTGAAGCTGAGCGAGGTGAACGAGGCCTCCACCCTGATCCAGAACGCTGCGCACGAGGAGGCGAACATCATCTTCGGCGCGGTGCTCGACGAAAGCATGGGTGACGAGGTGAAGATCACGGTGATCGCAACCGGCTTCCGGCAGGACCTTCCCAGCCGCGAAGAGTCGTCACGCGATAACCGGTCACTCAAGCCGGAAGCGCCAGCCTTCCTGAATCTGGACGTTCGTACCGCAGTGCCGCGTTTTGCCAGTGAGGTTGCCGCGGAAACCACACGCGTGCTGGTGCCTGAGCCGGTTGGAGCAGGCGTGGGAGCAGCGGCGTACGCGTCCGGATTCGGCGGGCAATCTTTTGCCGGCGCAGAATCGCCTAGCTTCGAACCTATCGCGGCGCACCTCCCGCCGACAAAGGAGCGCAAGGAAGCGGCTTCCTCACCGGAGGATTCGGCCATTGGAGGATTCCTGGAAACGCTCACCGCGGATGACAAACGGGCCCGGGAGCAGCGGCGCGCGGAAGAATCGGAACTGGAAGAGCTGGATGTGCCTGCCTTCATGCGCAAGGGCGGACGCTAGGCTACAGAGGGCGAATTTAGGCAGCTGCGGTGCGGCGCGGTTTTTCATCCAGATGAATCGCGCCGCCTGTTTCTCCAGCCTCGTCCCGGGAATCCGCTTTGGTACACTGAGGCATCCCACTAAAGCTTGAGGTACCTTCCTCCTTCCGGTACTAGTACCGAGGTAAGTACCAGAGTTGTAATGTGTAGAACGCTCAACCGGCGGGACGGGTAAGCTAGATTCCAGAGACGGGGATTGCAGTTGCGGCGAATCTGCCGGTCTGTCGTATCCCCGCTACACTGGATACTCATCCGGGTTGAATCCAGCAGGGGCTTCTCAATGGGTCGGATCACCTCATTTTTTCTCACTGTCGGAGTGGCTGTCGGGCTTGCCGCCGCTGTTGCGCCCGCCCATGCCACTGCCACCACCGTCCACCATCGGAGGACGGCGCGGATCCGTTCAACCCACAAGACGGTGCATCATGCTGCTGCGGCGACGCGGCTGGTGCGCGGCCGCGATGGAAAAATGCATCGCGTGGCCGCTCGCCATCGCTATTACGAGCACTTCACCGGCGACTCCTTTGCTGAGTCGGACATCACGGCGGGCGATATCACTGCGGGCGAAGATCCTGTGGTCCGGGCAGCAGCAATTGCGGCGCTGGGCAACATGAACGGAACGGCAGTCGCCATAGACCCAAGCACTGGCCGCATCTTGGCAATGGTGAACCAGAAGCTCGCGCTTTCGAGCGGAGCGGAGCCCTGCTCGACCATAAAAGTGTCAGTAGCGCTCGCGGCGCTCGAAGAGGGCATCGTCACCAAGGACACGCCGGTAAATCTGGGCGGCTGGTCGATGAGCATGACCGAGGCGCTGGCCCACTCGAACAATCTTTACTTTGAGACCATCGGACGTCGCCTGGGTTTCGAGCGCGTCCGCCACTACGCCAATCGGTTTGGCCTGGGCGAATTGGCCGGCTGGAACATCCCTGGCGAGCAGTTGGGCGTGTATCCCAATCAGGAATTGCCGGAGAAGCTGGGCGGCGTGGGCCGCATGTGCTCCTTCGGTCAGAGCATCTCGATGACCCCGCTGCAACTGGGCGCGCTGACCGCCGCGATCGCAAATGGCGGCACGCTCTATTACTTGCAACATCCCACTACGGCGGCTGAGGCGGTCAATTTCACACCGCGTGTGAAGCGCGAGCTGAATATCAAGCCGTTCATTCCAGATGTCGCCAGCGGCATGGGCGGCGCGGTGTCCTATGGCACCGCACGCTCGCTGCGCGCCAGCTTCAAGGAGCTTCCGGTGTTGGGCAAGACTGGCACCTGCTCGGACAACGGAACGCGCTTCGGCTGGTTTACCTCTTATGCGGACACCAACTACGGCCGCATCGTGACCGTCTTCTTCCTCGAAGGCGGCCGGCCGACCTTCGGCCCCAAGGCTGCGGAGCTGACCGGCATTTTCTATCGCAATCTGTGGGATCGCAGCTACTTTGCCGAGAAGAATCCTTCGGATGCACCGGCGGCCGGTGCGATGGGACAGCCCTCTACAGCGACTGGGGCAATTCAGTAGCATCCAGCGAATCAATCCGTACCTTACGGCCTCCCAGGTGGAGGCCGTTATCATTTGCAACATGAAGCTGCATCCCACACCAGCATGAAGATACTGACTGCGGCAGAGATGCGCGCGGCCGACGCGGCCACGACGGCCGAATACGGCATACCATCCATGTCGCTCATGGAGAATGCCGGCGCGGCTGTGGCGCACTTCGTGCTGCAGGAGTTGCCTGCCGCCGAGCACGGAGGCGTGCGCATCGTTGCGCTCTGCGGAAAAGGCAACAACGGCGGTGACGGATTCGTAGCGGCGCGCATTCTGGCTGAAGCCGGCTGCGACGTCGGCGTGCTGCTGCTGGGGCGTGCCGCGGAGCTCAAGGGCGATGCGCGCACCGCCTTTGAACGGCTGAGCGCCGCGGAACTGGTGGCGGTGGAAGTTCCGGATGAAGCCGCTCTTGCCGCCCCCGCGATCACACAATTGCTGGATGGCGCAGACCTGTTTCTGGACGCAGTGCTGGGCACCGGCTTCCGCCCACCCATGCGTGGGGTTGCTGTGGCTCTGGGCGAGTGGCTGGCAGCCCATGGTGAGACGCCCGTCGTGAGCCCAGTGGTGAGCATAGACCTGCCCTCCGGCTGGGACGCCGACAGCCGGGAGATGCAGCAGCAGGGAGCCTATCGTTCGGACGCAGTGGTGACGTTTACCGCGCCAAAGCTGGCGCATATCTTTGGATTTTTCACGCGCGGCCCGGTTGTGGTCGCGCCGATCGGATCACCAGACGCGGCTGTTCGATCAGATACGGGACTGCATTGGGCGGGCAGCGCCAAGCGCGTGAGCGAGGCGGCGCGCGCACCCGATAGCAACAAGGGCAAGTTCGGTCATGTGGGCGTCATCACGGGGGCACGCGGACGCGCCGGCGCCGCCGCAATGGCCAGCTACGCGGCGCTTCGGGCAGGCGCAGGCCTGGTGACCGCAGCCGTGCCGGTATCGATCCTGAATACGGTTGCGGGCATTACGCCGGAGCTGATGACAGAGCCGCTGGCGGAGACGGCAAAGGGCAGCATCGCGCTGCGCAACCTGGAGGGCGATGCTGGCCGGGCGCTCCTGGAAAAGAGAACTGTCGTGGCCATTGGGCCGGGCCTGGGGCAGGAGCCTGAGGCGCAGCAGTTCGCGTTGCGGCTCATCGAGCTGTGCGGCGCGCAGCAGAAGCCGATCCCCATGGTGCTCGACGCCGATTGCCTGAACGCGATTGCGCAGCACAAATACGCGCTTGACGGCCATGGCCGGACGATCGTGCTGACACCTCACCCTGGCGAGATGGCGCGGCTGGTCGGCAAGTCTATCGCCGAAGTTGAAGCCGACCGCGAGGGCATTGCGCGCGCTTACGCCACGGAACATCACGTCACGTTGGTGCTCAAGGGTTGGAGAACGCTGATCGCGCATCCGGATGGGCGCATCGCAGTCAATACGACCGGCAATCCCGGTCTGGCCAAGGGGGGCAGCGGCGATATCCTGACCGGGGTTGTTGCGGCAATGCTGGCGCAGTACAAAGCAAATGTCGCTGAGGCGGTTGAGGCGGCCATCTATTTGCATGGCCTCGCAGCAGATTTCGCTGTTGTCGAACGCGATGAGCACACGTTGCTGGCAACTGAGGTGTGCACGTATCTGGATCACGCCTTTCGTTTCCGGGCCACGCAACTCAACGGAATTACATGGCTGCAGGGTATGCCCGGTATGCTGAAGGCGTACGACCATGAGGGCACCCGATGACCACAGCGCCGACCGAGTTTGTCACTCACAGCAGCGCGGAGACGATCGAAGTCGGACGGAAGTTGGCTGCCCTTCTGATCCCCCCTAAGTTCTTGATCCTTCGCGGAGATCTGGGGGCGGGAAAAACTACGCTGGTGAAGGGAATCGCCGAAGCGCTCGAGGCGGCGGATGCAGATGAAGTGACAAGCCCGACCTTCACGCTGGTGCATGAATACGAAGGCACGCGGGAGAGCGAGGGCAAGCGCGTCCCGGTGCGGCTTTATCACCTGGATCTCTATCGCATCGAGAGCGAGCGGCACCTCGAGACGTTGGGCCTGGACGATCTGCAGACGAACGACAGCATCGTGCTGGTGGAGTGGGGCGAGAAGTTCCCCAGCGTAGTGAAGCGCAGCCAGGGTGAGATCGTGATGAAATCGCTGGAGGGGGATGGGCGGCGGATTACGCTCAACATGAAACCGTCGCCCGCGGTCGTCGCTGCTAAAACCCCATGATGTTGTAGCCGCAGTCGACGTAGGTAATTTCGCCGGTGATGCCGCTGGCCAGGTCGGAGACAAGGAAGAGCGCGGTCGAACCGACCTCTGACTGCTGGACGTTGCGGCCCAGCGGCGAGCGCTCTTCATGCGACTTCAGCATCAGGCCGAGACCGCCAATGGCGCGCGCGGCCAACGTCTTGATCGGCCCGGCAGAGATGGCATTGACGCGGATGTTCTTCCGCCCCAGGTCAGCGGCGAGATAGCGTACCGTCGCCTCCAGCGCAGCTTTCGCCACGCCCATCACGTTGTAGTTGGGAACTACTTTTTCGGCTCCATAGTAGGTGAGGGTCAGGATGCTTCCGCCTTCGGTCATCAGCGGCGCTGAGGCGCGGCTGAGCGCGATCAGCGAATAGACGCTGATATCATGCGCGATGCGGAAGTCTTCCCGCGAGGTCTGGACGAAATCATTCTTGAGCGCATCGGCTGGAGCGAAGCCGATGGAGTGGACCAGAATATCCAGCTTGCCGTGCTTTTCTTTCAGCGTCGCGAAGAGCTGGTCGATCTCGGCGTCATTCGAGACATCGCACTGGTACGCTTCGGCGCCGGCCAGCTCGGCGATCATGTCCTCGGCTTCCAGCTTCAGGCGCTCGTTCTGGTAGGTGATCAGCAACCGTGCGCCAGCCTCGTTCAGCTTCTGGGCGATGCCCCACGCGATACTGCGTTTGTTGGCGACTCCGAAGACAATGGCTGTGCGGCCTTTCAAATCGATCATTCAGTCCCTTTCCTTTCGTACGAAATGCCAGACTATCAGTGTCCCTTTTGTTATAATCAATGTTATACAGGAGCGCAACATGCTGACAGTGAAGGTCACAACCGTCGGTTCGTCCGCGGGCATCATCCTCAATCGTGAAGCGCTGGCTCACCTGGGCGTGAAGAAGGGCGATGTGCTGTTTTTGACCGAAGCGCCGGATGGATACAGGATCACTCCGTACAATCCGGAGTTCGAGCAGCAGATGAAGCTTGCTGAGGAGATCATGCACAAAGACCGCGAGGTGCTGCGGCCGCGCCAGGGCAGACTCAATCATCGCCTGGTCACGGACGCCTCCCAGGCCGCCATGCTCCTCGATCAGCCGGTCGTGAATCGCATGAAGCACAGTCGGTTCGATCCATTGCCAGCGAC
>JBJMGC010000054.1:0-5844 GCA_045808105.1 Acidobacteriaceae bacterium
AGCCAACCGTCTGCTCCAGCCACTGCTTCGCAGCCTGGTGCACATCATCGATTGCCGTGACTTCGATCAGCACCTCGGCGGGCAGATGGGCCATGCCGTCCAGCAACTCGAAGCTACCCACAGGCGCGAGGAATGGCGCACCGCGGCTGGCGTTCGTTTCCCAGCTGCGGCCGGGCTCCAGGCCCATGGCAGCAAAAAAGTTGTGCAGCGTCTCATAGACGGCGGGCGTGCTCGCCGCATGCACGAAGGTGATGCCCTTAATCATTCTGTTTCATTCCGATCATTCTTTTCCAATCTACCATCCAGGCCATGCGCTTTCTGGCGCCAGCGAATCTGCGGCGCAGGCTGCTACACTCAGCCGTTCTGCACCACACCGACACTCTTTACAAGGAGTCCGTCTGATGGCTTACGAGACCTTGCTGCTGGAACGGAGCGACGCTTACGCCGTCGTGACGTTGAATCGTCCCAAGGTGATGAATGCGCTGAATCGCGCACTCTTCACCGATCTGGAGGATGCCTTCATCACGCTGGGTGGCGATTCCACCGTGCGTGCCGTCATCCTGACCGGCGCGGGCGACAAGGCCTTTGCCGCAGGCGCCGATATCAGCGAGCTGGCAACACTCTCCGCCACCGATGGCCAGCAGCTTGCCCGCCGCGGCCAAGGCGTATTTCGCAGAATCGAGACTTGCGGCAAGCCGGTGATCGCTGCCATCCAGGGCTTCGCGCTGGGCGGCGGCTGCGAGCTCGCGATGGCCTGCACCATCCGCATCGCGAGCGAGCGCGCGCGGCTCGGGCAGCCCGAGGTGAAGCTCGGGTTAGTCCCCGGCTACGGCGGCACGCAGCGGCTGCCGCGTCTTGTGGGCAAAGGCGCCGCGCTCAAGCTGCTGCTCACCGGCGATATGGTCGGCGCGGAGGAGGCCTTCCGCATAGGGCTGGTCGACGAGGTTGTCCCGGCGGAGGCGCTGATGCCGCGCGCCGAGACGCTGGCTCGCGCCATCGCGCAGCAGGCGCCGCTGGCGGTTGCCGGCTGCTTGCGCGCCGTCGAGGGCGGCTACGATCTGCCGATCGAAGCCGGCCTGGAGCTGGAAGCATCGCTCTTCGGCCTTGCCTGCGCGACCGAAGACAAAGCTGAAGGCACGCGCGCCTTCCTGGAAAAACGCGCTCCCGCGTGGCAGGGACGCTAAAGCAGCAATGGGGGAAAGCCCGTCAGACGCGCGCCGGTTGGTATCCTAAGCGGGTGCAAGTTGTCCTTCCCGCTCATCCTCTCCACCATCTGATCGCAAAGCGCGCTGCTTTTCTCGCTGTGCTCCCCCTGCTCTTCTTAGCCGGGTGCCACCGCAGTGCGCCTCCCGGTGGTGAGCAGCAGCTCACGCCGCGTCAGTTGCAGCAGCAGCAGGCGCGCACATTGGCGAAGCAGGAAGCAACCGCGCGCGTCTCGCTCGAAGAAATCCCGCCGCCTTCGAAGCACCTGTACGTGAATGTGCGCAGCACTGACGCCTGGCAGAATCCGTTTCTGACCGTGCATCGCGACAGCTTGACCTTGCGCGTGATCTTCCCGCAGCAGACGAGCAGCGCGCTCGATGCCGGCACGTTGCTGCACCCCGTCGCCGCGCGCCGCCAGGAACTCGAGATCCGGATGTCCGACCTGCCCGAGGCGCTGGCTGCCGTGCCTGAATTCGCGTGGCCATATGGCCGCGTTGTCGCGATCGAAGAGTCGCCCACCGCCGCCCGCCAGGACCGCCCGCAGGTCCGGCGCAATGTGGAGCAGGCGATCCGGATCGTCAACGATCTGGACGTAGTGGTGGATGAGTGGACCGGGGCCGCCGGCAACGGTCTGCTGCACTAAGTTCAGGAGGACTTGGATGGCATTCGCAAAACAGTCAGCAGGTGGAGGAGAAGCAGGACTCGCCATTCTGCGCATTGGCACAGGAGCCACGCTCTTCCTGCGCCATGGCTGGGAGAAGCAGCCCATGCACTGGGCGCAATTCATGGCGCACTTTCCCGATCCCATCCACATCGGCGCGCATGCCTCCTTCTTCGCTGCCTTCGTGTCGGACTTCATCTGCTCTCTCCTGCTGGTGTTCGGCATATGGACACGCTGGGCCGCGCTCTTCTGCTTCTGCAACATTCTCGTCGCGTGGGCGATGGTGCATCACTTCGCCTTCTTCGGCCGAGGACCAGGCTCGGAGCACGGGGAGCTGATCGTGCTCTATCTGCTCGCGCTCCTCACGCTTGTCATCCACGGCTCAACTCCATTCAGCGTGGACAGCGTCCGCGGTAAATAGACCGCACGCGCATCGTACAATCTCACTCGATGCCACCGACCATCCGCATCACCGCACTCGTCGTCTTTTGTCTCTGCTTTCTCCTCGTCACGGTCGCGGGTTTTCTCGCAGCGCGTTGGCGGCGTGCGGACCTGCACAGCCTGGAAGAGTGGGGCCTTGCCGGCCGCCGCTTCGGTACATTCATCGTCTGGTTCCTGATGGGCGGCGACTTCTACACCGCCTACACCGTCATCGCGGTACCCGCGGCGCTCTACGGTGGCGGGGCTCTCGGCTTTTTCGCAGTACCGTATGCCGTCATCACCTATCCGCTGATGATGCTGGTCTTGCCCAAGCTCTGGGCAATCTGTCACCGTGAGCGTTACATCACACTTTCTGACTATGTGCGCGGACGCTACCGCAGCCGCTGGCTTTCGGTGGCCTTTGCCATCACCGGCATCCTCGCCACCATGCCCTATATCGCGCTGCAGCTTGTCGGAATCCGCGAAGTCATCGAAGTATTGGGCATTCGGGGTGAATGGCCGCTTATCCTTGCTTTCGTGATACTCGCTGCCTATACATACACCAGCGGACTGCGAGCACCTGCGGCCATTGCCATCGTCAAGGACGTGATGCTCTACATCATGGTGATCGCCGCGATTGTCATCATCCCGGCGAAGCTTGGCGGCTACGGCGCCATCTTCGCAAGCTCTGCGCACATCCTCTCGCAGCACAAGCCGCCCGCCTACATCCTGCTGCGCCCTGCGCAATACTGGAGCTATTCCACGCTTGCCATCGGCTCCGCACTGGCCCTGCTCTTCTATCCGCATACCTTTACCGGAACGCTCAGCGCCTCAAGCGGTAACGTCATCCGTCGCAACGCCGCGCTGATGCCTGCATACAACATCCTGCTTGGCCTCGTTGCCCTGCTGGGCCTCATGGCGCTGGCCGCGGGCATCCAATCGAAAGACACCTCGGCTGTCGTGCCGCTGCTCTTCCTGCGCATGTTCCCTGAATGGTTCGCCGGCTTCTGCCTTGCCGCCATCGGCATTGGCGCCCTGGTCCCGGCAGCCATCATGTCCATCGCTACAGCGAACCTGTTCACGCGCAACCTGTGGGGCGAGTTCGTGCGCACGCCGCTGACCCCACCCGAGGAAGCGCGCATGGCCAAGCTGGTCTCGCTTGTCATCAAATTCGGTGCGCTGGTCTTCATCCTTGCCAGCAGCGCACAGTATGCCATCGAGCTGCAGTTGCTGGGCGGCATCTGGATCGTGCAGATGGTGCCTGCTATCCTCTGCGGTCTCTTCACCCGCTGGTTCAGCGGCACCGCGCTGCTTTGGGGATGGGCCTCGGGCATGGTGGTGGGCACTGCGATGGTCATCTCCATGGGCATGAAGACGTCGGTTTTCCCGCTTCATCTTTCGGGCCACACCTTCGCCGTCTATGCAGCCTTGCCCGCTGCGGTTATCAACCTTGCAGTGACGGCGCTCACCTCCGCCATCACCGGCCGCGATCAAGAGGCAGACGCAGAACCGCTTGCGCCGCTGCCGCCACCCACGCTGAACGAGGTCTGATGATGGACACCGTTACACCTTTTCCGATCCTGAACACGCTGCCCGATACTCATCTGCCGCACGAGGACTTCGCAGCCCACGCCGCGCTCGAAGCGCGGCTGCGCGCCACAGTTCGCGGTGAGGTGAGGTTCGACCCCGCATCGCGCGCGCTCTACGCCGCCGATGCCTCTAACTACCGTCAGCTACCCATCGGCGTTGTTCTTCCGCTCGACGCAGACGATGCAGTCGCCACTGTCGTCGCCTGCCGCGAATTCGGCGCAGCTGTGCTCTCCCGCGGTGGCGGCACCAGCATCCCGGGCCAGTGCTGCAACGTCGCCGTGGTGCTCGATTTTTCCAAGTACATGCGCCGCATCGTCGCGATCGACTATGAAGGCCAGCGCGCCCGCGTGGAGCCGGGCATCGTGCTCGATACGCTGCGCACCGAGGCCGAGCGCGGCCAACTGACCTTCGCCCCCGATCCCGCAACCCACAACCGCTGCACCATCGGCGGCATGATCGGCAACAACTCCTGCGGCGTACACGCGCTGATGGGCGGCAAGACTGTCGATAATGTCGAGTCGCTCGATGTGCTGCTCTACGACGGTACGCGCATGACGCTGGGCCCCATGAGCGACGAGGCGCTCGAAGCGGCGATCGCAGAAGGCGGCCGCACCGGTGCGATCTACGCCGGCCTGAAACGCATCCGCGACACCTACGCTTCTCTGGTACGCGAGCGGTATCCCGACATCCCGCGCCGCGTCTCCGGCTACAACCTGGACCAGTTGCTGCCAGAAAACGGCTTCCACCTCGCACGCGCCATAGTTGGCACGGAGGCGACGTGCGTCACCGTGCTCGAAGCAACCGTGCGGCTGATGAAAAGCCCGCAGCACCGCCAGCTCGTCGTGCTCGGATTTAGCGATACCTTCGTCGCGGCAGATGCGGTGCCGGAAATCCTGAAATACAAGCCCATCGGCCTGGAAGGCTTTGACGACCAACTCGTCGACTTTCTGCGTCGTAAGCAGATGGCGCTTGAGGACATCGCGCTCCTGCCGGCCGGACGCGGCTTCCTGCTGGTCGAATTCGGCGCTGATACCGATGACGATGCGCGGGGACAGGCGGAGCGGTTCGTAGAGGCAGCGAAAGGCTGGGCCACGCCGCCCGATGCGAAGCGCGTCGATGGAGAGCAGGCAGAAGGAATATGGCGCGTGCGCGAATCTGCTCTTGGCGCGGTTACATTTGTCCCTGGCGTGCCGGAGCTCTGGGAAGGCTGGGAAGACTCGGCTGTCCCGCCAGAGAAACTGGGCGCCTACCTTCGCAAACTCCACGCGCTGGTTCAGGAGTTCGGCTACATCATGCCGATCTATGGCCACTTCGGTCAGGGCTGTATCCACACGCGCATGAACTACGACATGCGCTCGGTGGAGGGCGTGAGCACCTATCGCGAATTCATCGAGCGCGCCGCCGATATCGTGCTCGAGTTCGGCGGATCGCTCTCCGGCGAGCATGGCGACGGCCAGTCGCGCGGCGCACTGCTGCCAAAGATGTTTGGCCCAGAACTGATGCAGGCCTTCCGCGAATTCAAGTCACTGTGGGACCCCGATAATCGCATGAACCCCGGCAAGATGATGGGCACGCCAGACGATCCGCGCATCTATCAGCCGGGCGAAAAGCTCCGCGTGGGCCCGGGCTACGAGCCCGCGCGGCCGCACACGCACTTCGCCTTCCCTGACGATGACGGCGCCTTCTCAAACGCCACGATGCGCTGCGTCGGCGTGGGCGCCTGCCGCAAAGGCAACAGCGGCACCATGTGCCCCAGCTACATGGCGACGCGCGAGGAGCAGCACTCCACGCGCGGCCGCGCGCATTTGCTATGGGAGCTGATGCAGAGCGATTCGTTGCCTGACAAGTGGCAGAACGAGCAGGTGCACGAGGCGCTGGACCTCTGCCTCTCGTGCAAGGCGTGCAAAAGCGAGTGCCCGGTGCGCGTGGACATGGCCACGTATAAGGCCGAGTTCCTCGCGCAGCATTAC
>JBJMGC010000055.1:0-10602 GCA_045808105.1 Acidobacteriaceae bacterium
GGGCATCAATCTTATTCTGGGCACAGTTCTTGCGGCCCTGGTGTGGACGTTCGCGCCTCTGGCTTCGCGACACCTGGTTCGATTTGACGATGCTTTGCGCCTGGACTGCCTCTGGTCATTGCGCATCGCCAGCCTTCTTCTATGGCTGCGCACCATGGAGAGCGTCTGCATCAGCACCCAGCGCGCGTTCCAACGCTACGGCGCGGCGGTTCGCATCAGCATACTCGCCCGGCTGCTTTCTCTTACCGCTGCCGCTGCGCTTTCATATTTCTTCCAAACCATTAGCAGCATCCTCGCAGCGTCGGTTCTGATCTCTCTGTTGGGAACCTGTCTGCAGTTCTCTCGGCTGAAACAGCTTCTGCAGGCAACTTCTCTCGCGCCGGCATGGGACAGCAGTGCGGTGAAGGCACTGCTTGGTTTCGGAGCCTTCAGTTGGCTGCAAGCCGTATCCGGCGTCATCTTTAGCCAGGCAGATCGGCTTTTTCTCGGCGTCTCACTAGGCGCAGTAGCCGTTGCCTCGTACGCGCTCTGCACGCAATTGGCGCAACCCATCTATGGTTTCGCTGCCTCCGGCCTGCACTTTCTTTTTCCGCACCTGGCAGAGCAGAGCACCTCACAAAACCAATCTCACACATGCAAGACAGTGCTCGCCGCCTTTACGTGCAATCTGCTTACGGTCGCTCTCACGACGGCGACACTGATGTTCTTCGGACAACGCATCCTGCGGTCATGGGCTGGGCCAGAGATCGCGCAAAGCTCAGCCTCGATTTTTCCGATCATCGTCTGGAGCTCCGCTCTCCTTGGCTTGAATGTAACCGGCACGTACGCGCTGCTGGCATTCGGTCGCGTGCGCACTCTTACCTGGATCAATCTCAGTGCAGGCGCGGCCATGCTGCTGCTGATGTTTTGGATGTTGCCTCGTCTCGGCACGTATGGGCTGGCACTCGCGCGACTCTGCTATGGATTTATCACTCTGCTTCTCTACCTGCCTCTTGCGCGCGAACTCCGTAGGTCGCCTTCCTCGTCCATTTCTTTTCCGGCAGGAAAGCCGGCTTGTGAGGAAGCATGAGCGCGAACGTACAAGTCGTCAGCGGCTCCGCCGCCCTCAGTCTGCATGAGCCGCGTGTCAATACAAGTGCGGTTATGCCGCTCGCCGCGATCACCGGCTTCTATCTTTCGTTCCGGCTTTTCTTTCCATTGCTCGCGGTACGGGTAATCGGTCACGATGCGCAGGACGGCGTCATCCTTAGTCTCGCGCTCAACTATCTCCTTCTCTTTCTGATTGCGCTCGATGCCTGCGCCAGGCCTTCCTACGCGTTTGGTTCTGTGCTCCGTTTGCCCGGCCTTCGCTGGGTGCTCCTGTATCTCGGCTTGTCGGGAATCAGCTTGGTTTGGAGTGTCACCGCTTCGCTGCCGGCCGCGGCTGCTTTCTGGTGCGCGATGGCGGCTGATGTGTCCATAGTGCTCCTGTTGTTTCGCGGCGCAGCTGTCGATTCGGTTGTGAACTCGCTCATGCGCGGATACGTCTGGGGAAGCTGCGCCATAGCCGGTGTCGCGTGGTTGCTGCCCGCGCAGTCGGATCTTCGCCTCGGCGACGAAGAACTCCTCGGTCCAAATCAAATCGGGTGGTCCTGCGCCTTCGCGTTCTTTCTGGCGCAATATCTAATGCGCAGGAAGTATGGCAACTGGACAATCCAGGCCTGCCTGCTAGCCATCACGTTGCTGCGCAGCCTCAGCAAAACAACCATCGTCGCTTTTCTCGCTGGGCAAGCCTATATTCTGCTGCGCGATCGTTCCATTCGCCGCCGGAATAAGGTTCTGATCATCGGTGGCGCACTGTTCATCGTAGCTGCTTTCTCGCAGCTGCTATCGGATTACTACGTTGTCTACACCAATGCAGGCAATCAGGCTGAGACACTTACCGGACGACTTGGCATCTGGCTTTACTTTCTCACTGAAGCAGTCCAGAAGCCGTGGATCGGACACGGCTTCCACGCTGTCTGGAAAGTCATTCCGCCATTCAACGAGTTTGAGGCGCGCCACGCCCACAACGAGCTGCTTCAGCAGTTCTATGCGTACGGGGCCGTGGGCGTCTTCCTGCTGGTCGCGATCTACGGCAGTGTCTGGCGTCAGCTTCGCCGTTTGCCTGATCCATCAGTAAAAGTCTTCCTTCTCGGCATGCTGGTCTTCGTCATCGTGCGCGGTTTCGCCGATACCGAAGCATTCGATCTTTCGCTGCCATTGTGGTTCATCGTCGTGATCGGGGCGCTCATTCAGCAGTCTCGGAGTCACCCAGAGGTGCTTGCGTGAAAGTCGCCATCGCGCTTACGTCTTCTGGCCAGCTTTCCGGCGTGCAGCGCCACGCTATCAACCTGGCTCGCTCCCTGCTCACACGCACTGAGATCACGGCAGTGCATCTGATCGCCGCTCCTTGGCAGATGGATTTTGTCCGCAACGCCACACTGCGCAACAATGCGCGTCTGCATCTGCATACAGCTGCGGTTCGCAATACCTCTATAAGCCGGAATGCGTGGTACTACACAGACCTTCCCCGGATTGCGGCGCGCCTTCAGGCAGATATCGTGCATCTCGGTTATCCCGCGCCATTGCACAAACGCGCATATCATTGCCCGACCGTAGTGACCCTGCACGATCTCTATCCCTACGACGTTCCGGGTAATTTCGGTTTTCCAAAGGTCCTGTTCAACCGTCTCGTGCTGCGGCAATGTCTGCAGGCGGCGGATGCCATCGCATGCGTCTCCGCCAGCACACTCGCTCGCCTGGATTGCATCGAACCGACGTTGGCTCTTGAGAAGGCCGCTGTCATCTATAACTGCGTTGAGTCACAGCCACGCATCTCGGCACGACCTCCTCTGCCACACTGGGGAGGCGAGCCCTTCCTGCTGTGCGTGGCCCAGCATCGCCGAAATAAGAACATCCTGCTTCTCTTACGCGTGTTCGAAATTCTGTTGCGGTCGACGGAACTTGCTAAAGGAACGCGGCTCATCATTGTGGGCATCCCCGGGCCCGAGACGCACGCAATCCTTAGCTTTATCGCCGCAGCCAACATTGCCGATCGTGTCACGCTGCTGACTGGCCTCTCCGAAGAGAAGCTGCAATGGTGCTACCGCAATTGTGAGCTCGTGGTGGCTCCATCTTTAATCGAAGGCTTCGGCTTTCCAGTAGCCGAGGCTCTTCTCGCGGGCTGCCGAGTTGTCTGCTCCGATATCTCAGCCTTCCGGGAATTAGGAAAGAACCACTGCGCATATGTCCCGCTAAATGCGGACGCAGAGCGTAGCTTTGCGGATGCCATTTGCGCTTGTATGCGCGAGCGCCGGTGCGAGCCGATCGTTCTTCCCCAGCTCTCCGCGCCTGTCATCGGGCAGCAGTATCTGCAGCTCTATCGCTCATTGCTGGATCCGGCATCGGCGTTCGATGACTGCTCGCTCTGCGCCTCGATGCGGACCTCAGAAGGGAACCACAGCTTATGAACCGGCCCAAACGGCGGCCCGCCGCCAAACTGTTAGGCATCTCTGTCGAAGCGCTCGATATGGAACGCGCGCTTCGCCGTATTGTCAACGAGCTTGCCGCTCGACGTAAAGGATACGTGTGCATGGTAGGTGTGCACGGCATCATGGAAGCTCACCGCGATTCGGAGTTAGCCGGCATCTACGCCTCTTCCAGCATCACTGTGCCTGACGGGACGCCCACTGCATGGGTCGGGCGCTGGCAGGGACATAAAGGAATGCAGCGCGTCGCCGGACCGGATCTGATGCGGGAGGTTTTCCGCCGCAAAGAATTCGCCGGCTACACGCATTTCCTGTACGGAGGCGAGGAGCACGTCGCAGAGGAGTTATGCGAGCGGTTCACACGCCAGTATCCGTGGGCACGCATCGTCGGCACCTACACGCCGCCATTTCGCGACCTCAATGAACAAGAAGAGGAGTCGCTCATTGCTCGTGTGCGAGAGCTCAGGCCCGATATCATCTGGGTCGGCATCAGCACGCCCAAACAGGAGCGCTTCATGCATCGCTACCTGCATCGACTCGATACCACACTCATGTTCGGTGTCGGTGCCGCCTACGACTTTCACACCGGCCGCATCCAGGACGCGCCGCAGTGGATCAAAACGATAGGTATGCAGTGGATGCATCGGCTCGTCCAGGATCCTCGCCGTCTGTGGAAGCGATATCTCCGCAATAATCCGGCATTCCTCTGGCACATCGCTCTGCAATTGAGCGGCCTGCGGCAGTATCCTCCAGATCCACGAGTGCACGTGCCTGCGCAGCTCGACCCAGTCCGCACCTTGCATACGGATACGGTCGTCGGTCCATTGACAACGCCTGCTCCTCAGCTTCAACGGTTAGGTAGCTAGAAGGCTGGAGTAAGTGGATAACTCCCGGGCATCGTTAATTGCCGGATGCCCAGTACTTATTGAACCCGATGTAGTCAGAAGGCATGGCGGCGAGGATCTTGCGTCGCATCTCCAGTAAGTCGGCCGTACCGATCGTCTTGTACAGAACCTTCCCATCGGGACCGAGCACGATCGTGTATGGCACTGCGGACTCCCATGTAGGATCGAAGGCAGCCTGCAGCGTCGCAGTGTCGTCGGACGCAAAGCGCAGGTTGCGACTGGTGGCATGCTTCTTCTGGAGGAAGCGCAACACGCCGGGCTGCTCGTCTGGCATATTGGCCGACACCGTCACCATATCGAAATCGCGACCGCTATACATGCGGTAAGTGTCTTGCAGGTCTGAAAACTCCGCCAGACAGGACCCGCACCACGTTGCCCAGAAGTCGATCAACGTGACATGTCCGCTCGCGTTCGTACGCAGCTTTTTCAGACCGGCAGCATCCACTGTTTCCAGGTGGACGGGCGCTGCCTCGATCTTTCGCTCCGCCGCCTCACGCTGCTCGGCCTTCTCCGGCCACTTCGTCGAGCATCCGAAGACGCCCGTATGCGTGACGGCTATCTCTTTTCCCGAGAGCAGCGCATCGATGGCATTTTGCGCATCATGGGTCGCGACCTTTTCGATTCGATAGCTGTTGTCAAAGCGGCCCTGATAACGAAGGCGGCGGCTCTTGTCGAAGATGAAGACATGCGGTGTTGCCTGTGGACCATATGCGGCAGTGACAGCAGGTGTATCTCCGGAGTACAGGTAGGGATAGTGCAGATGCTTGTACGCTACACGGATCTTCATATCCGCCAGTGTGTCGCTTACATCGCTGGAATCCAGCTCATCGATCCGGATTGCCTTTGGATCGTTGCCCTGGATGGCAACAACCGCTACTCCTTTCTTGCCATAGTCCTCATACAACTGCTCGATGCGGTGTTCGTACATCTGCGCAATGGGACAGTGGTTGCATGTGAAGACCACAACCAGAACGGGGCTGCTCGCGTAATCGCTGAGCTTGTGAATTTTGCCATCGACACCGGGAAGTGCGAACTCAGGAGGGGCGGCACCCAGAGAAAGGATGGGATGAGTCGGTTGGCCCTGAAGGGACAGGGGAAGCAGCAGAACAAATATCCACGCAAACCTCTTCGGCATCGTTGCCTCCGTCACGCGGGCAATTCGTCAAACGTTTGTCGCAAGGCCGCGGAGTCTCATCCGCATATTACTCGCAGACTGGCAGGAAAAGCTTCAGCGTCCGGCGAGCGATAGCAGCAGAGTCGCGAGAAGCAGACATGCCAGTCCCCATGTCAGGAGGATTCTTGCGCTTCGCGGAGCGTTCTTCCACTCTGCCGTAAGGACGCCGGCGACGGTCGCGGTAATGATCATGAAGCTCTGGAACAATCCCCATCCCACGGAAACCCCTAGCGGGCCGAGGAACACCGCGCTCATACCGTAGACAGCAAAAGCTCCCATCCACAGCACCGCCATCAGACTTGGCCAGATCACTTCCACGGTGTCCTGCCGGAAGATGTGCCAGCTCCTGCCGCGCCACAGCAGGAAGATGCTATAGGCCACATTGGGAGCGAAGCCGCCAAGCAGAGCGATCGGCCAGACGGCATACGCCGCATGAACCGGAGTGTTCCCGACGACCATTGCTTGCTGTGCAAGCTGCTGCCCGAAAGCAAATGCGAAGTTCAACATCGGCGCCATGACACCGCACAGAATCGCAAGCAGGATCGCGGTTACATAGCCGCTCTCGTCTCCTGTCTCGTCATGCTCACTGTGTTCTTCCCGCTTCTTACCGCCAATTGCGGTCAAGACAATGCCCGCAATCATCACCATGACACCAGCCAGAATCGTGATCAGCGTGCGGTGGGCGATGTTCTCCGGAGGTCCAAAGAAGAGCGGAACCAGCGTGCCGAGAACGGCGCCGAGTCCGACGATGATGGCATACGCGATGCTCAGGCCGAGTCTGCGGACCGAGATACCAAAGAGGACCTGCGCGATTCCCCAACCCGCTCCGAATACCAGAGGAGTGAGAAAAGCGGACACAGCAAGGCCTCGATAAACCGCGAAGAGATGGTTCACCAGCAGCAAGGCAAGCATCCACGGCAGGATCACCAGCGACACAACGCTGAAGACCAGCCACAGATTCTCCCATTTCCATCGGTGAGCGAACTTGCTGGGAAGCATGCAGTTGCCAGACATAAGACCGGCAACCATCGTGAGCCCTACTCCTTCAAGGACCGCCGCTGTCATCTCATCCTTTCCATGGGTGGTCTCAGTCTCGAAGGTCCTGGCAGCTCCGAGGCAGGCTTTCGGCCAGTCGAATACTTATTTTGAAGTATAGGGAAGCGTCACAGGGCTGATCTGAAAGGGGAGAGCAGCGGCAATACGAAGAGCTCTCAGTTCCAGCGGTGAGCAGGTTCAGTCCAACCGAATGCGTTTGGGATGACGCGCAGCTCTGCAGTCGCTTCGTCGTTGAAGTAAACCGAGACGATATCGAAGCGGATATGCTTCGGCTGCTCGCGCAGACTGCTCAGGTAAAGACGAGCCATGCGCCGGATCATGCGCCGTTTGTCCGCATCTACAGCCGACTCTGCTGTGGCTACATCGAACCGGCTGCGGGTCTTTACCTCGACAAAGCACAGGGTGTGGCCTTCCCAGCAGACCAGGTCCAGATCTCCTGGCTGACGTGAGGAGCGCCAGCGCCGGGCGACGACCATACAGCCCTTCTTGCGCAGATGAAAGTAGACTGCCTCTTCGCCTTGGTCACCCAGCGCCAGGTGGGCGTTGCTGTCCTGTTGCTGGAGATTCTTGCGTCCCGACCATCGGTCGATCGCCGGTAGCAGGAGTTCCAGCATGCGGACCCGCCCTGTCGCCAAGTGAGTCATGGCAACATTCTGCTGCGGGCGTGTGCCGAAGGGAATGTTACTTAGGTCGCAGAGGCACCGTAGACGATGGGCATGCATCGTACGAGAAAGGCAGTAGTCGGGCCTCGAGTAGACCCGTTTCGGAACCAGCTGCCCGGGATAAAGTGCAAGTGTCATTACTGGCGGCATGCCACTCACCCTGGTGGTGCATGGGGCCCGCAGTCATCGCGTTGCTACGCTCGGGGACATGGGAATCTATCACGTTTTTGGCGCTGGTACCGTGCTCTGGTTGCTCGCTTCGGCGGGAGCCACGGACTCACACCTCCCCCTCGCTTTGACTGCTAGTCTGACTGTGGGAGCCTTATTGATAAGCCGCGTGGTTCGGAGCCGGAGGGCGAAGCATTGAGTCGCGGCGCCGAACCGGTCAGGAGTGGGATGGCATCAAAAACGGCCTGGACGGCCTGGATATGGTTTGCCGGCGCTGCAGTCTGGTGGGTGAGCGCCGCGCTCGCCGTGCATTACAACCATCGCACGCATGCGCTCCTGTCCCTCTCGGTATCAGCGCTGTTCTTTTTCGCGGGCATTCTCTGGCTCAAGATGCCGCCCCGCAAGGGCTGACGATTCCTCAGAATTCGTCGTGGTGAGGGTTCTCGCTCAAGGGCTTTCCCTGCGCTGCCCAGATGATGCAGATCACGCCCAGTACGACTCCGCCTGCAACGCCAAGCAAAATCCACGTCATCGGTTGTGCTACCCAGGTCATTGCTCGTCGCTCCAGGAGCTAGCTGCTCTCAAATCATTCTCCAGATAAATGTAGCGCGCCGCGCGTCCCCTTGGAAAGGCGCACGCCTTCGTGATCCGGAGCGCTATCCCCGCGGAACGAAGCGTGCATCCAGCAGATCCAGCTCGCGCTCCAGTTTGCGCAGCACGTGTTCACTGATGCGGTCCTCGTACCGCATCTTCGCCAGTGTCGATCGCTCGGCTGTGCGTACCTTGTTGTTCAGGTCGTACACCTGGGCCCACTGGTTCGGCGTCGGGTCTTCCACATCTTTAGGATGCCCGTCTACCATCGCGTACCGCTCCTTGTAGTGGTGCAACACGTCCAGCCAGACCGCCTCGTCAGGACGCTCCGCGGAATGGAGTGACTCCAGATAATCCAGCGCGCCGCGCAACATCCGCTTTCGCGCATCCCGCTCCACCGTTTCTAATGGGTCGGCTTCGCACAGGCCAAGCTTGCGAATCAGAGAAGGCAGCGTCAGCCCCTGCACGACCAGCGTCACCAGAATCACGCAGAAGGTGAGAAAGATGATCACCTCGCGTTGCGGAAACGGTGCGCCATTATCGAGCGCGCGCGGCAGAGAGATGGCGGCGGCCAGCGCCAGCACCCCTCGCATACCCGTCCAGCCCAGCACGAAAACCGCGCGTGCATTGGGTGGGTGATAGTTCTGCTTGAGCAGCCGTGTCCGGATCAGATACGCCAGCCATGCCCCGGGATACATCCAGAGCAGGCGCAGTGCGATCACGACTCCGGTAAAAATGGCCGCGTCAAACAACAGCTCACGATGCCCGATGTTGCGAATGCCGCTGAGGATGAAAGGAAGCTGCAGCCCGATCAGGATAAAGACGACGCCGTTCAGCAGGAAGTCCAGTGTGCTCCACACGGCCGCATTTTGCAGACGCGCCTCTGTGGTGAATACTTCAGAACTTTTGTGGCCGAGATAGAGACCGCACACCACCGTAGCCAGCGGGCCGGAGACGTGCATGCTCTCCGCCAGCAGGTAGGAGACATACGGCGCCATCAGGCTCAAGGTGATCTCGATCGGTGGATCAGCGAGGCGCAGTTGCAGGCGATAAATCAGCCACGCCGCAATGAAACCCACGACCAGGCCTCCGCCGACCAGCGTGAGTAGTCGCGCCAGACCCTGTCCGAAGCCGGGCTCCTGCCCGCTGACGACCAGACCGACGGCAAACTCCAGCGCCAGCAACGCGCTCGCATCGTTCACCAGGCTTTCGCCTTCCAGGATGTCCACAATGGCTCGCGGTAGCCCGACGCGAGCCGCAATCGATGTAGCGGCAATCGCATCCGTGCTGCAAACCACCGCGCCCAGCACCAGGCCCAGACGCCAGTCAAAGTTGGCTGGCAGCAGATACTCGCTGGCAACAGAGACGCCAAGCACGGTGAAGCCAACCAGGCCGAAGGCCAGCAGCAGCACGCTGACGAGGTGAAAGCGGAACTCAGGCCAGGAGGTGTTGAACGCCGCAGCAAAGAGCAGCGGTGGCAGCAAAACCAGAAAGACAATGTCAGGATTCAGTGAGATGTGGGGCAGATTGGGGATAAAGCTCAGCAACAAGCCACCCACCACCAGCACAATCGGATATGGCGTCTGGAAGCGGCGCGAAAGCGTTGTCAGCGCTCCGACCAGAAAGAGCAGCAGCAATAGGATCAGTTCAGCATGATGGATGCCACCGGCGCGCATGCTCTCTCCTTGCGCTTCAGTCTAGCGTCTGCCCAGCGTGGCCGCGACCAGCATCCGCCGGAAAATGGCAGGAATAGAATCGGCAGAGATATGCAACTCGACGCAATCCAGAAAGCTTTGCAAGAGGCCCGGCTCGACGGCTGGCTCTTCTACGACCATCATCATCGCGATCCGATCGCGTACCGCATCCTCGGACTCAGCGAGGGCCTGCACATCACGCGCCGTTGGTACTACTTCGTGCCCGCAACCGGCGAGCCGCGCAAGCTGGTGCACCGTGTCGAGAATCAGCGCCTTGATACGCTTCCCGGCAAGGCGCAGCTCTACAGCTCATGGCAGGAGCTGGAGTCTGGCCTGCGACAGATGCTCACGGGCGCTGAGCGCATCGCCATGCAATACTCCCCGCGCAACGCCATCATGTATGTCTCCATGGTGGACGCGGGCACCATCGAGGTCCTTCGCGAGCTGGGCAAGAGCATCGTGAGCTCCGCCGATCTGGTCAGCCGATTTGAGGCCGTCCTCTCGCCCGAGCAGGAGAAGAGTCATTACGAGGCGCAGGGCAAAATCGACGCGATTCTCGATGCTGGTTTTCGCGAGATCGGCCGCCGCGTCCGCTCCGGCGCCGGAACCACCGAGTACGAGATGCTGCAGTGGCTGCAGCACGCCATGGCCGATGCCGGCCTGGTCTGGGAGCACGGCCCCAACGTCTCGGTCAATGCCAATAGCATCGATGGTCACTATGAGCCAACGGCGGAGGCGCATTCTCCCATCCGCTCCGGCGATTTTCTACTGATCGATATCTGGGCTCGCCCCAATCGCGAAGCCACCGTCTTCTACGACATCACATGGACTGGCGTTGTGGAC
>JBJMGC010000056.1:0-4174 GCA_045808105.1 Acidobacteriaceae bacterium
ATTGGCGCGGTGCGGGTGAATCTGGAGAAGATACGAGCGCGCAAGCGGAAGGTTGTCGAGCAGTTTCGCGCCTCCAACGAGAAGCGCTTTGCCGGCGGACAGCCTGAGCTGGTGCGAGGGGAAGCGCGCTTTGTCGCGCCGAAGGAGATCGCGGTGGCGCTGAAGGCCGGCGGCGAGCGGCGGCTGGCCGCGGAGACGATCGTCATCAATACCGGGGATAGTCCGACGGTGCCGAAGCTTACGGGGTTGGATGGCGTTCCGTATCTGGACAACGTGAGCCTGATGGAGCTGGATGCTGTGCCGGAACATTTGCTGGTTCTGGGCGGCGGGTACGAGGCGGTGGAATTTGGCCAGATGTTCCGGCGCTTCGGCAGCGCGGTGACATTGATAGAACGTGGCGGACACCTGCTGGGGCATGAGGACGTGGAGATCTCGGAGGCAGTTGAAGCGATCCTGCGCGAAGACGGCCTCACGATCGCGACCGGTGCGAACGCGATCCGCATCGATGGGAAACCGGGCGCCATCACGGTTCATCTGGAAGGCGGCAAGAGCGTCTCCGGCTCGCATCTCTTGCTTGGCGTCGGACGTTCGCCGAATACGAAGGACCTGCATCTGGATGCGGCTGGAGTGCTGACGGACGAGCACGGCTACATCAAGGTGGATGACGAGCTGCACACGAATGTGCCGGGTATCTACGCGGTCGGGGATGTGAAGGGCGGTCCGGCGTTCACGCATGTTTCCTATGACGATTACCGCATCCTGCGCGACAACTTGATTACGGGCAAAGGCGGCCGGAAAACGACGGATCGTACGACCGTGTATGTCGTGTACACGGATCCGCAGCTTGGGCGCGTTGGGATGACGGAAGCGGAGGCACGCAGGAGCGGACGCAGGATCAAAGTCGCGCGGATGCCGGTAACCTCGATTGCGCGTGCGATTGAGACAGGCGAGTCGCGCGGGCTGCTGAAAGCCATCGTGGATGCCGAGACCGAAGAAATTCTGGGGGCGGCAATTCTCGCGCCGGAAGGCGGCGAGTTGATGAGCATGTTCGAACTCGCGATGATGGGGAAGTTGCGCTACAGGGTGCTGGAGGATGCAGTTTTTGCACACCCGGCTTATGCGGAATCACTGAATACGCTGTGGGGACACTTCGAGGCGTGAGCGAACACGTGGCGCCAGATGTGCATCCCTCGTAGCAGGGGCGGGATGTTGTTGTTCCGCGCGACGGTTTCGATACTAACGAGCGGCTGCTTCGGCGGCGGTCAACGAGATGGAACGAGATGGAGACGATGGCGAACGAGACAGTGGCTGAGACTACCTCGAAGAAGAAGAGCACGGGCAAGACGACCGCAGATAAGGCGCCGCGAAAGGGCAGTGCGCCTTCCAAGGCAAGTGCCAAAGGGCCTAGCGTGAATGGAGCCGGCACAGCATCGGCGAAACCTGTGAATGGCCGCAGCCGTGTGGTGGTGGAGGCGGTGACGCCGCAGATCGATGGTGGCCGCTTTGCTGTGAAGCGTGTGGTGGGTGACCTGGTGCGGGTGGAGGCCGACGTCTTCGGCGACGGCCATGACCTGATCCGCGCGCACCTGCTGTATCGTCACGCGAGCGAGTCGGACTGGCGCGCCGAAGAGATGATGGCGCTGGGCAACGATCACTGGCGGGCCAGCTTTCCCGTGACCAAGCTGGGCTTCTACGAGTACACGGTGATAGGCGAGGTCGATCACTTTCTGACCTGGCGCTCGGAGCTGAAGAAGCGGCAGGATGCGGGACAGGATCTCGATCTGCCGATGAAGACGGGCGCGCTTCTGATCGAGGCGACGGCGAAACGCGCGACGAAAGAAGAGGCGGTGCAGCTACGCGCGTTTGCGGAGAAGGTTCGCGGGGCCGTGACTGATGCGGCATTCGATGAAGCGCTGCTGGCGATGATGAGCCGGAACCCCGAGACGGAGATGCAGACGCGCTACGAGCGAACGCTGCGCGTGTGGGTGGACCGTGAACGGGCGCGTTTTTCCAGCTGGTACGAGCTGTTTCCGCGCTCGTGGGGCCGGCCGGGCCAGCATGGCACGCTGCGCGATGTCGCCGCGCAGCTGGATTACATCGATGAGATGGGATTCGATGTGTTGTATCTGCCGCCGATTCATCCTGTCGGCCGCAGCTTTCGCAAAGGCAAGAACAACACGACGGAAGCGAAGCCGGGCGATGTGGGCAGCCCGTGGGCGATCGGAGCCAAGGAGGGCGGGCATCTCGCGATTCTGCCTGAGCTCGGTACCTTTGCCGACCTCGAATATCTCATCCAGCAGCTTCATGCGCGCAAGATGGAACTCGCGCTGGATATCGCATTCCAGTGCGCGCCGGATCATCCCTGGGTGACCGAGCATCCGGAGTGGTTCAAAAAGCGCGCGGATGGATCGATTCAGTATGCGGAGAATCCGCCCAAGAAATATCAGGACATTTATCCGCTGGATTTCGAGTCGAGCGACTGGCCAGGGCTGTGGGATGCGCTGAAGGAAGTTTTTATGTTCTGGGCGGAGAAAGGTGTGCGCATCTTCCGCGTGGATAATCCGCATACCAAGGCCTTTCCGTTCTGGGAGTGGGTGATCGCAGAGGTGCAGGCGGTCTATCCGGACGTGATCTTTCTGGCGGAGGCGTTTACGCGCCCGCGCGTGATGGAGCGGCTGGCGAAGCTCGGCTACACGCAGAGCTATACGTATTTCACCTGGCGCAACACGAGGACCGAGCTGATGCAATACATGATTGAGCTGACGAAGACGGATGTCGCAGAGTACATGCGGCCGAACTTCTGGCCAAATACGCCGGATATTCTGCCCTTTGGGTTGCAGACGGGCGGGCCGCATGCATTCAAGAGCCGGCTGGTGCTGGCTGCAACGCTCTCCTCGAATTACGGTATGTATGGGCCTGCGTTTGAGCTGGGCGAGAGCGTTCCATTTAAAGAAGGCAGCGAGGAGTATCTGAACAGCGAAAAGTACGAGATCAAGCGCTGGAACCGTGATGCGCCGAACTCACTGCGGCCACTGATTACGCGGCTGAACCAGGCCCGGCGTGCTAATGCCGCGCTGCAGCGGAATGAGAATCTGATCTTTCATCCCACCGACAACGCCCAGATTATGGCGTACAGCAAGGCGACCGACGATGGCACGGAGGTGGTGCTCACCATCGTGAGCCTGGACCCGGTGAACACGCAGGCGGGGTTCATTCTGCTCGATCTCGCGGCGCTGGGGCTGCCGGATGGGGCGAGTTTCGATGTTTTCGATCTTCTGACGAATCGCGTATTTGCCTGGCAGGGATCGCGCAATTATGTTGAGTTGCGGCCCTATGAGATACCGGCTCATGTTTTTGAAGTGCGTAGATAATCCGGTTTTGCGGACGAGGAGAACAATTTGAAGCAGCCGGGCAGCATGGCAGATCCCTTGTGGTTCAAGGATGCGGTTATCTACGAACTGCACGTTCGGGCCTTCATGGACAGCAACAACGATGGCATCGGGGACTTCCCCGGTCTGATGCAGAAGCTTGACTACGTCCAGGATCTCGGGGTTACGTGCCTATGGCTGTTACCATTCTTCCCATCGCCGCTGCGTGATGACGGCTACGATATCTCGGACTATCTGAATGTGAACCCGAGCTACGGGACGCTGGACGATTTCAAGGCGTTCTTGGCGGCAGCGCACGAGCGCGGTATCCAGGTGATGGTGGAGCTGGTGGTGAACCACACCTCGGACCAGCATCCCTGGTTCGAGCGGGCGCGCCGCGCACCCAAGGGATCGCCGGAACGCGCTTTCTATGTGTGGAGCGACACCGATCAGCTCTACAAAGATGCGCGGATCATCTTCACCGACACCGAGAAATCCAACTGGACCTGGGACCCGGTGGCCGAGCAGTACTACTGGCATCGCTTCTTTTCTCACCAGCCGGATCTGAACTATGACAGCCCACAAGTGATGGAAGAGGTGCTGGACGTCATGCGGTACTGGCTGGATATGGGTGTGGACGGCCTGCGCATCGACGCAATCCCGTACCTGGTGGAGCGTGACGGCACCAACTGCGAGAATCTGCCGGAGACGCACGCGGTGATGAAGAACATTCGCGCGGCGATCGACAAAGACTACGAAGGCCGCATCATCCTGGCGGAGGCCAACCAGTGGCCGGCGGATGTGCG